>NZ_JRVI01000001.1:0-136162 GCF_000783375.1 Sphingomonas sp. Ant20 | reverse complement strand
CGCCGCCACCTGCGGCACAGCGCCGTCTGCCGCCGGGCACCGCCCATGCCGCGGTTACGACCATCGCAGGGGCCGATATCATCGTCGCCGCCAGCAAGCGGGACACCCGGCTGCGCGATTTCGCCGGGCAGGTCGCGCATCTCGACGGAATCGACCTGGCGCTTGGCGGCGCGGGGGGCAGCGACGCGGTGCTGGCGCGGCTGGCGAGCGTGTCGTCGACGCATCTCGGTGCGGGGCGCAACAAGCTGTTCATTCGCGGCATTGCGGATTCGAGCTTCACCGGCCCGACGCAGACGACCGTCGGCCAGTATCTCGGCGACATCCGGCTCAGCTACAACGCGCCCGATCCCGACCTGCGGCTCTACGATATCGCGTCGGTCGAGGTGCTCGAGGGGCCACAGGGCACCCTCTACGGCGCAGGGTCGCTTGGCGGCATCATCCGCACGGTCCCCAACGCGCCGGTGATCGACGACACGACGGCCGCCATCGCGACGGGCGTGTCCGCGACGACGCATGGCGACCCCGGCGGCGACATCGGCGCGACGCTCAACCTGCCTGTGATGGAGGGCCGGATGGCGCTGCGTATCGTGGGCTATGCGGTGACGGAGGGCGGGTATATCGACAACCCGACGCTCGGGCAGAGCGACGTGAACCGCACCAGCATCGCCGGAGGGCGGGGTACGCTGCGTGTCGATCTGGGGCGCAACTGGACGCTCGATCTGGGCGGCGTGTACCAGCGGACCCGCGGCGACGACAGCCAATATACCGATCGCGACGCGCCGCCCCGCACGCGGAACAGTGCCGTCGTACAGGGCTTCGGTGCGGACTACCGGATGGGCGATCTGGTCGTGTCGGGCACGCTTGGCGGCCTGATGCTGCGATCGTCGACGGCGATCGTCGGGCAGACGCTGACGGAACGCTATGACGCCACCATGGTGAACGGCGATCCGCGGCTGTTCGTGCAGCGCAACGCGACCGCGATGCTGACCAACGAGACCCGGCTGTGGCGGCCGATGCGCGCCGGCTTCGGCTGGGTGGTGGGCGGCAGCTTCACGCACAACCGGACGCGGCTGTCGCGCGCACTCGGCGCAGTCGAGGCACCGGTGCCCGTGACGGGCGTTACCAACCGGATCGACGAGGCGACGCTCTATGGCGAGGCCAGCGTCGCGCTGTTCCCCGGATTGATCGCGACCGGCGGCGCGCGCGATGCGTCGAACCTGGCCGCGCTGCTCGCGACGCGCGACCCGACGACGGGCAGCGAACAGCGGCTGACCAACATGATCACGAGCAACGCGGCGTCGCTCGAGCAGCGCAAGCTGGTCGGCGATGCGCAGGGCGCGATCCGCGACGGCGCGGTGACCGCACGCGATTCGGGCAGCGGTGTCGACCTCGACAGCGAGGCGGTCGACCTGCTCCGCTTCCAGCAGGCCTATCAGGCGTCGAGCCGCGTCATCCAGACCGCGCGCGACATCCTCCAGACCATCCTCGAGATCCGGTAGGCCTTATGCAGATCGCGACCAGCCTGTTCTACGACCGCTCGGCGAAGGCGATGAATGCGCTGTCGAAGCAGGCGGACGCTTTGCAGACGCAGATCTCGTCCGGCATCAAATTCACCGCGCCCTCGTCCGACAGCGCCGCCTATCAGCGGCTGGCGGGGCTCGCGCGCGATGCCGTCGACGACAAGGCCTATGCCGCGAACCTGACGACCGCCGCATCGGTGCTGAAACAGTCGGACACCACGCTCAGTGCGATCACCGCGCAGTTGCAGCGCGTGTCCGAACTCACGGTGCAGGCGCGCAACGGCACGCAGAGCGGCGATGCGCGCAAGGCGATCGGCGTCGAAATCGCGGGCATCGTCGATACAATCGCGAGTCTCGCGAACGTCAAGGACCTGCGCGGCCAGCCGATCTTCGGCGGCGCGGACGGCGGGCCCGCGGCGGTGAAGCAGGCCGATGGCAGCTATGCGCTGGCGACGACCAGTGTCTCGCCGATCCCGGTCGGCGACGGCGCGAGCGTCCAGGCGAACGAATCGGCGTCGCGCGTGCTGCGCGCCGACGGCAAGGACACGCTGGCGGTATTGAGCGCGATCGCGACCGCGCTCCAGGCCGAAAGCTATGATCCCGCCGCGCTCGATACCGCACTCGACGATCTGTCGGCGGCGTCGGAACAGGTGTCGTCGATCCAGGCGTCGCTCGGCGCGCGCGCGTCGCGGGTCGATCTAGAAACCGCCCGGCTGAAGGACGTCGCGGTCGACCGCGAGGATACCCGCCAGTCGATCGAGGGCACCGACATCACGACGGCGATCACCGAGTTGCAGAAGACGATGACGATCCTGTCGGCGACTCAGGCGAGCTTCTCGAAGCTCAGCGCGCTGTCGCTGTTCGATTATCTTCGCTGAGCGCATTTATAGAACATGGGGTAATCGCGGATCGTACTGAACCCTTTTACGACTTGGACGGGCGATATCGGTGCCATCAAAGTTCGGCGCTAAGATGAAGCGCTGGTTGGGGAAGTAGCCTGATCCTGCCTATGACGGAGGACGACCATGAGCGCGTATGTCGGTTTGGACGTTTCGTTGAAAGAGACAGCGGTATCGGTGCGACGGGGCGGCAAACGCATCTGGCGTGGAAAATGTGCGTCAGATCCGAAGGTTTTAGCTGATTTGATCCGCGCACGCGCGCCGGACGCCGAGCGGGTCGTATTCGAAACCGGTCAATTGTCGACGTGGTTCTACCATGCGCTCAAGGCCGATGGTGTTCCTGCCATCTGCATTGATGCGCGGCACGCGAAAGCTGCGCTGGATATGGCCGCGAACAAGACAGACGCGAACGACGCGGATGGTCTGGCGCATATTGCAGAAGTCGGCTTCTACCGGGAAGTTCGGGTAAAGGGGTTCGAGAGCATGCTGATGCGTACGCTGGTCGCGGCGCGAGATCAGATTCTCAAAGTGATCGTCCAGATGTCGAACCAGATTCGCGGACTGATGAAGACCTTTGGCCTAGTCGTGCCGAAAAGTGCTGGTGGTGCTTTTGAGGGCCATGTCCGTCGATTACTGGCGGATAATACCCAGCTTGAACGGATCGTCTTGCCGATGCTCGATGCCTGGCGAGGGTTGCGTATGCAGGCTGCTAAACTTGATGGGCAACTTCGTGCCGCCTCGCGGTTGGATCAACGATGCGCTCTACTCATGTCCATTCCTGGCATCGGTCCGGTCACGGCGTCTTCGTTCGTCGCAGCCGTGGAAGAACCTGGCAATTTCAAATCATCTCGTGCGGTAGGCGCTTGGCTTGGTTTGACGACTAGGCGCTACCAGTCCGGCGAAGTCGATTACGGCGGCCACATATCCCGTCGGGGAGATCCGCGCCTCCGCGGCCTGCTTTACGAGGCCGCTGTCGTGATCCTGACGCGTTCGACGGGCGAAAGCACTTTGAAACAGTGGGGTGTCGGATTGAGGGAACGTCTCGGCTTCAAGAGAGCAGCCGTGGCGGTCGCTCGCAAACTTGCCGTCATCATGCACCGTATGCTGCATACAGGAGAGCTTTTCGACCGGACCGCTGGCGCTGCCGTCAGCTGACAACAGCTTGACCGAAATGCCAGCCTGAGGATGCCCCTGCCGGGGCGTAGGCCGGATCATTCCGCTATGTCCGTTGCGAGAGGCGACACTGCCTGAATGCGCATAGAACATTGGAAGATCCGCTTTTACGAAAACCCATCCTGCGGCGCCAAATGGCGACCGCGTAGACGACCATGTACCGGCAGAAGCAGTCATCAGATGATGTTTTTAACAGGTAGGAAATGCGCCCGATGAAATCTCCTTGACCCCACCGCGATTAGACGACGGATAGAGGCGGATTAGCCGAGCAGTGATGAAAGCCCCTCCCCCCATTCCGTCTTTAAGCCTCACATCATAAGCGCGGGCGAGCACGAAGCCGCTCATGACAAAGAACAAGTCTACCGCGAGGTATGCTCCGATTGCTACGAAGGGGGCGAAGGCTTGCGGGTAATGCAACGTGATGACGCTTATGGCGGCAAGACCCCGTAAAATGTCTAGGATATGAAAGGACCGTGATCGATCCTCCGCCGTTCGCTCGGCGCGACCTGTCGCAACATCGGCCATCTCGTGATCCCCAACCGCAGGCCGACCCCAAGGTTGTCTGAACACGACAGGCCCCGTTTGATTTACGCGGCAGCGGTGTTTACCCCTCACGGCTCTAGGCGACACAGGGTCCAGAGGCGCGCGAGGAGGTTGGCATACCTCTTCGCCCAAGCCACGCGGCTGCGCATGGCAAGACATCCTGCCCGCAACATCGACGAGCATTTCCACCTAAAGACTCTCGGCGCCGAGCTCGAATCTGACCCGCAGCCGTGCGCATCTCGTACAATGAAGGGCTTATTAACCTCGTATCTTCATATGCGGATGTAGTCCCACATTTCCGCGAGAGAGCATGCCATCCTTTATTTCCGTAGCGATGGCCGCTGGCAGTGCGCCCAGCATTCTGTTGGGCATGATCGGGCTGGGCTGCGTTGTTATCTGGCCGTTCCTGCGCAGTTTGCGTCGGGTGATCGTCGTCCAGGGCGTAGGCGCGACCGCCTTCACATTTCAGTTCGCCGTCCTTGGCGCCTCGACCGCAGCTGTGGCTTGCGGCATCTCGCTAGCGCAGCTGATGATCGCGCTGACCGTACGGGACCGTCGAACGCGGCTTGCGCTCAATGTCGCGAGCCTCGTCGTCCTTGCCGCGCTGGCTCTTATCACATGGGCAGGCATATCATCGCTTCTGGCCGGTTGCGGTGGCTTAGTAAGCATGGCCGCGCGCAATCAGCCATCGCCTATACGGATGAAGGTAGGCTTCCTGATCGGGGCTCCCTTCTGGTTGGCACACAATATTATAGTCGCGCGCCGTTTGCGCTGACGGTGGATTTCATCTCCGTCGTCACTAACATCGGTGGACTCGGCCTAGCGGCGTTCGGGGCGCGGCGGAGCCTGCAAGCCGCGGGCTCAGGCGCTGCATTGCGCAATGCAGGGGGCGTTTACCGGGCTTCTTTCAACCGATACTTGGGCTGGGCGGGCTTATTCAGGCTGAACCGCTATCGTGTCGCGGAGCAACGGAAGCGCTGCGCATGATCGATCTATTACAGGCCGTGTCGGCAGCGAACGCGTAGCCGATGCAAGCGCAATGTCATTGGATAGAGGCGGATGTGATCTTTGTGCGTCATGAAGCGCGCGCGCGAGCGAACAATCGAGTAAAATCCGCTTCGTCAATCGCGCCGATGACCAACACCGGCCCAGCAAGGTAGCCCGGCGTGCCCGGAAGTCCGATCGCGAGAGCTTGTTGACCGTTAGTGCGAAGGAGCGCCGAGATTTGCTCGTCGTGCGACGTCAGATAGGCGATGGTCCGGGTCCAATCACCACCCGCCTCAGTTACGACATTCCTGAGCATGCCATCGTCAATAGCTCTACTGTCAGTCATAAGCCGACGATGAACCGCCGGGTAGATGCCCTGGTCGGCGCTCGCGAGCGCCACCCGTGCAGCTTGCTCCGACGGTGGACCGAAAATGGGCCAGTCCTTGTAGATCACGCGCACGTCTGCGTCCTTGCGTATTGCTTCTTCCAACGCCGGGAACGCACGCCTGCACGCTGGGCAGCGATAGTCAGAAAAGACAGCGAGATGCAGGGATGCATCAGCCGGCCCGCTCATCGGAAAACCCTTTCCGTCGAGGATTTTCGCCAAAGCGCTGGACCTGCCGATGTCACGTCCGATCGGCACCGTTCGCCTTAACACCATACTGGCCGCCCATCCGCCAACGACCAATGCACCCAGCTGCATTATTTGGCGACGGGTTAGCGGCGCGGGCATGCTACAGCCCCTGCGGGAGTCTGATGGCGCGGATGCCGCTGCGCGTAAAACATTCCTGGCATGCGCACTTGGTAGCGGGTGGAGGCACGGAGCACAGCCAAACTGTTCCGACCTCATGGGCATCGAACTCTGCTGAATATATTATCGGTCGACACAGCAGCTCACTCGTGCCCACAAAGCCTCCGCTATTTTGCGGTGCGTTGATTCGCTTTGACGGCAAGGAAAGTTTTACATGAAGCTGGACGATCTTGTGAGAAGTGTCGGAACAGAAAGCGAACTTAGCACGGTAAAGGCGCGCGCGCTGATCGACCATGTGTTCGGCAGTATCGGCGATGCGGTTGCACGCGGCGAGGAAGTGTCATTGCCGGGGTTCGGCAAATTCTCCAGCAAGGGTACGAACGCGCGCACCGGACGCAATCCACGTACAGGCGAGCCAATGGAAATCGCTGCGTCGACCAAAGTCGTGTTTGTCCCCGCCAAGGCGTTCAAGGACAAGCTTCCCGTCGCAAAGGGTCGCTCATGACGACAGAGACTGACGCCGGTCCAAGCGCTATCGAACTCGCAACCGAGCTGACGATCGCATGGTTGAGTAATCCCAACACCCGCGCGTCGGCCGAGGACGTGCCGGCGTTTCTCGCCACGATGCGAGATAGCGTGCTGCAACTGATCGGTCAGCCAGATGCGGCAGGCGTCGAGGAACCTCCAGCTGACCTGTTCACCCCGGCGGTGTCAGTGCGCAAGTCGCTCGCGTCGAAGGAGCACATCATCTCGATGATCGATGGCAAACCTTACAAGACCTTGCGCCGCCATTTGGGAGGGCATGGCCTGACCGAAGAAGAGTATCGGCGCCGGTATAATTTGAGGCCGATTATCCGATGGTGGCAGAAGCGTACTCAGCCGCGCGTCGCGCCATGGCAAAGAAAATTGGCCTGGGCCGCAAACCTGGCCTGCGGACGACACCAACTGAATCCAGTCCGCCCAAACGACAAAAGTTGAAGCTGCCGACTATCACCGGATAGTTTTTAGGCAATCAGTCGGACCCTAGCAGCCTCTTCGAGAAACGGTCGCCACGGGAGAGCTATCACGATCGGCCAAGGACGTTGAAACGGCATACCTAGCCTCCCAAAACCGCTTCTTGTTTCCTTCTCCGAAATCCGGCTGGACCGTATTGAGTTTTCGGGGAATGCCTCTGCTCGTCTGCTATGCGCGCGTGTCCACGACTAGTCGCTTAGCCAATCTGCCTAGATAGAGGCTGTCGCTCGACCACCGGGCCTTTGTCCACCCACCCAACCCTGACGCCTCGCCTTGCGGCCCGCGTGGGCGTAGCGTTTAACCAAACAGGTCGCCGATCATGCGCAGCTCGCAACGTACGCACTTCGACCGGCTACCCCGCACAACCCGAGGGTGAGGGACAGGAGCCCCGCCCGCGTATTTCATGCTAGAGGGGCGGAGTGAACGATATGAACAACCTCGACGCAGTATTGATGAGGCTCGCGTACGCACCCGTGCCCGAAAGCCTCGACGGAATCGAAGCCAGGGTGCTCGCGCGCATTTCTGCGGCGCCAGTGGCCCGTGTCGGCATGGGCTTCGGCGCGATGACGATCGCGGCTGCGCTCGTCATGGGGATATTCGGCGCTGGCGTTCCAGCGAAGGAGGCCAGCGCGGCATCTCTCCTATTCCCGCTTGGGCCAGTGTCGCCGCTCGCGCCATCGACCTTGCTGGTCGGCACGCCGTGAGCGGCCGTACCCGGCTCATGCTTGGTGTGATCGCGTGCTTCGTCGCGGCGATCATCGGCGTGTTCATCGGGCGGGCGCTTCTCCCGTCCCGGGCGCAGCCCGGCGCGGAGCTGCATGACGTGCTGCATCACAAGCTAGCGCTGGACGCCACCCAAGAGGCGCGCCTTCAGATATTGGAGCAGCGGTTCGCGGTGCAGCGGCGCGCGTTCGAGCTGGAGTTGAGAGCCGACAACGCGCGGCTTGCCGAGGCGATCGAGGCCGAGCACGGCAACGGCCCGCGGGTCGCCGCCGCAGTCGATCAGAGCCATGCCGCGATGGGCGAACTACAAAAGGCGACGCTCGCGCACATATTCGCGATGCGACAGCTTCTCCGGCCGAACCAGACCGGGCAGTTCGATCAGGCGGTGGTCAAGGCGCTCACCGACGACGTCCATTGAGTCTTGGTGCGTGAGCCTCGACTGGACGACGCTAACCGAGGGTGAGCTTGCAGCGCTCAGCATCGCAGGAAGGCAGGCCGCTTTTTCCGAGATCATGCGTCGGCATCGCCAGTCAGTCTTCCGCATGGTCAGGGCTTGCGTCGGAGAAGCCGACGAGGCGCTGGACCTGGTGCAGGAGACGTTCGTCGCGGCTCACCAGGCGTTGCCTCGCTACGACGGCGATCGTTCGATGCGCGCGTGGTTATCGACGATCGCGATCAACAAGTGCCGGGATTGGGGGCGCAAGCGCACCGTGCGGCGCTTCCTGTCGTTCGCCGCGCCGATCGGCCCCGAGGCCGAAGCGGTGGCAGACGATCAGGTGGCAATCGACGACGCCACGGGCGACCGTCAGGAGCTGGACCGGGTGACGCGTGCCATCTCGACCTTGCCGGCGAACTTGAAGGAGCCGCTTGTCCTCCGCACGATCGAGGGCTTGAGCCAAGCCGAGACGGCCGAGGTGTTGGGGATCAGTGAGAAGGCCGTAGAGACCCGCCTGTATCGAGCGCGGCGCAGCCTGGCAGACCGACTTGGGGCGATGACCCGCTCAGCCGCGGGCTGAACAGCCGATTACGATCTACGTCACTGCCGGTTCAACAGCGGAGCCGCAGAACGCCTCCACAGTTAGGAGAGGTGACATGAACGCTTTGAGTAGAGTCGCGCTTGGGATTGGGCTGACCTTCGGTCTCGCGGTGCCCGCAATGGCCCAAAATCAGGATTGGCGGTATCAACGGGACTGGCAACATGGCGATCAGCACCAGCAATTGCGCGACGAACACCATGACGGCCATGATGCCATCGACGACGAACATGCCGAGGCGCACGCCTACGGGCTGACGCGTCGGGATCACCGTCGGCTTCATCGTGACCTTCGCCACGAGCACCGCGACGAGCATCGCGAACTCCGGCGCGAGCATGGCGACGACCATGATCGGAACTACTCCAATCCATATGGCTACTAAGCGGCTCTGTCGCTGAGCAAGATTGCAGGGAAAGGCCGCAGCACCACCTGCCCTCGCCTTTCCCTGCAAAGGCATTGAGGGGTTCGCGCTCGCGCCGCGTATCAAGGCTAGAGGGACACTCCCGTTCGAGAGCCTTGAGGACCGTATGAGCCGCATATTCGATCGCCGCCAGATGCTACGCGGGGCTGCCCTAGCGGGCGGCGGCGTGGCGCTTACCGCCTATATGCCCGCATGGGCGCAGCCTGTGTCGGGCGGGATCGTCAAGCCGTTGCCCGTCGTGTCAGGCGCTGAGATCGCGCTGACGATCGACAGTTTCAAACTTCCCGTCGATGGAAAGTCCACGCCCGCGATCGGCGTGAACGGCACGGTGCCCGCGCCTCTCATTCGCTTGAAAGAGGGGCAGAAGGTCCGCCTGTCCGTCACCAACAACCTCGACGTGGACAGCTCGATCCACTGGCATGGGCTGCTGGTCCCCTTTCCGATGGACGGCGTTCCCGGCATCAGCTTCCCCGGCATCAAGGCACGTTCGACCTTCGTGTACGAGTTCCCGATCATCCAGGCGGGCACCTATTGGTATCACAGCCACTCGGGCGCGCAGGAGCAAGGCGGGCTTTACGGTCCTATCGTGATTGATCCGGCCGGCACAGATCCGATCGGCTACGACCGCGAGCATGTGATCGTGCTGTCCGACCATAGCCAGATGACGGGCGACCAGATTTTCCGAAAGCTGAAGCAAATGGGCGGTGCCTATTTCAACTATCAGCGCCCGACGCTCGCGGGTTTGCTCGCCGGTCGGGAGATGCCCCTGAAGGACCGTATCGACTGGGGCAAAATGCGGATGGACCCCGCCGATATCGCCGACGTCACGGGCTCGACCTACACCTTCCTGGTCAACGGCTATGGGCCGTATGACAATTGGACGGGGCTGTTCAAGGCAGGCGAGCGCGTTCGCCTGCGGATCATCAACGCCGCGGCGCAGACCAACTTCACGTCCGCATCCCCCGACCTGCCGATGACCGTCGTGCAGGCCGACGGGCAGAACGTCCGCCCCGTTCAGGTGGACGAGTTTCAGATCGGCGTCGCCGAGACGTTCGACGTGATCGTAATGCCCGGGGACCGGGCCTACAGCTTCGTCTCCGAAGCGATCGACCGCTCCGGCATGGGCCGGGCGACGCTTGCCCCGCGTGAGGGCATGATCGCGCCCGTTCCTCCACTCCGTCCGCGCACGCTGCTGACCATGACCGATATGGGCATGGACATGGGGAGCATGGGCGGGATGCAAGGCATGTCCGGCATGTCGGAGGAGAGTCCGGTCGTGAAGCGCGGGGCGGACCCCACCTTGATGCAGAATGCTTCGCGCAACCTATGGAAGCTGACCGGCTGGAAGGAGCCCACCGATCACGGGACGGTCGCGGTAGGCGCTGCGATGGGAGGCATGTCCGGCATGTCGGGCATGGACCACAGCAAGATGAGCGGCACTGCCATGCCCGGAATGGACCACAGCCAGGTGGCGGCGGGTGGTGCCGGCATGGCCGGCATGGATCAGGGCCAGATGAGCAGCGGCGCTGCTATGCCCGGAATGGACCATAGCGCCATGAAGGGCGGCTCGAGCCAGGCTGGCGGCATGGCCGGTATGGATCACGGCTCAGGTGGCAGCATGAACATGAGCATGCGCGATCCGAAGAATGCGCCGGGCGCAAGATGGGGCCGGGCGTGCAGACCATTTCCCCGATGCCGAAAGACCGGAGTGGCGAGCCGCCGCAGGGCTTGGAAGACCTTGACCACCGTGTCCTCACCTATCGTGACCTCGTGGCGCTCGCGCCCAACCCGGACGTGCGCGCGCCATCGCGTCAGTTCGAGATCCACCTGACGGGTAATATGGAACGCTACATGTGGGGCTTCGACGGTCAGAAGCTCAGCGACCCGGCCGATCCCATTCCGTTTCGCAACGGCGAGCGGGTGCGGATTACGCTGATCAACGACACGATGATGCCGCATCCGATCCATCTCCACGGTCACTTCTTCGAGCTGGTCACGGGCCACGGCGACCACGCGCCACGCAAACACACGGTGAATGTGCCGCCCGGAGGTAAAATGGCCTCGATTTGACGGCCGATGCTCCGGGGGATTGGGCGTTCCACTGCCATAATCTCTACCACATGACTGCGGGCATGATGCGTGTCGTCACCGTTCGGCCATTAGAGGGAGCGGCAGCATGAACCGGCTGATCCCGGCGCTCGCCGCCACCACGATGCTTGGCATGACCGTTCCGGTCGCCGCCCAGTCGATGCAGGGCATGAACATGCCGGGCATGACGATGCCAATGCCCGCCAAGAAGAAGCCGGCGAACAAACCCGCAGCGAAGGGGAAGCCCGCCACAAAGACGAAGGCTACCGCGCGCACCGCAACCCTAAGGGGGAAAGCGGCTCCAGCAGCGAAGCGCGGGGCCGCGCCAATGGCCGGCATGAAGGGTATGGATCACGGGACCATGCCGGGCATGGATCATTCGACCATGCCCGGGATGGACCAGAATGCCCCGCAGGGCTCCCAGCAGGACATGCAGGCGATGCCGGGGATGCAGATGCCCCAAAACGGCCAGACGCCCGCTCAGGGCGCTCAGCAGCCGATGCAGGGTATGGATCACTCGGCCATGCCGGGCATGAATATGCCAGCCGACCAGAGCAGCGGCCACGACATGCAGGGAATGCCCGGCATGGCGGGATGCCAGGCATGGCGACGGAGGGGGTGCAGCAGACCGGCACCGCGCTTCCCGCCGGAAACGGACCGCCCCCGCCTATCCCGACTGACCACGCGGCCGACGGCGTTTACGGGGCGGACACGATGGCGATGGGCCGCCATCATCTTCGGCAGCATGGCGGTCAGAACTTCAGCCAGGTGCTGTTGAACCTAGCCGAGTATCAATTCCGCAACGGCCGTGACGGCTATCGCTGGGACGGCGAAGCGTGGTTTGGTGGAGACATCAACCGTCTGTTCGTCAAGAGTGAGGGCGAGGGAGCGTTTCGCAAGGGCATCGAAACTGCCGAGGTGCAGGCGCTCTATAGCCGGACGATCGGCCCGTATTTCAATCTACAAGCGGGCGTGCGCCAGGACTTGGGGCCTTCCCCGAAGCGCACTTATGCGACCGTCGGGTTTGAGGGACTGGCACCAGGTTTCTTCGAGTTGGAGGGGGCGCTGTTCCTGTCCAACAAGGGCGATGTGCTTGGTCGGCTTGAGGGATATTACGACCAGCGCGTCACCCAGCGACTGATCTTGCAGCCGCGCGCCGAGCTTAATTTCGCGGCTCAGGACGTGCCGGAAAACCGGATCGGATCGGGCCTGTCCAATGCCGAGCTGGGATTGAGGCTCCGCTATGAGATACGGCGCGAGTTCGCGCCCTATATCGGCGTGTCGTGGGATCGCCGGTTTGGCGACACCGCCCGCTACGTCCGGGCGGAGGGCGACAAGGCCACGTCCCGCAGCATCGTTGCCGGCGTCCGCATGTGGTTCTGAGCCTGCCGCCCCGAGCACCGCTAGGCGCTCGCGCGCATAATCAACTGGCATGTCGAGGGGAGAAGTAATGCAACACGAGGCATCGGGCACGCTGAAACGGCACTTGCCGAGCTTGTCCTTCGTTGCGGTGGTGGCGGTTCTTGTCGCCGTTTGCACAGCCGCATTCGTCTATTTCGGCGTGTATAATATCGCGGCCGACGAGCCGCACACGCCTGCGGTCTATTCGGTGCTCGAACGGTTGCGCGATCGGTCGATCGAGGCGCACGCCCGCGGTATCGCGCCACCGGCTGATCTTGCGTCGGCGCAGCGCGTGTCGATCGGCGCGGGCCTTTATGGGGAAATGTGTTCCGGATGCCATCTCGGCCCCGGCGTCGAGAAGTCCGAAATGAGCCAGGGCCTCTATCCGCAGGCACCGGAACTCGCGCGTGCCCAGGATCTCACTCCCGCGCAGCAATTCTGGATCATCAAGCACGGCGTAAAGCTCAGCGCCATGCCGGCATGGGGCAAGACCCATCCCGATCCCCTGATTTGGGATATGGTCGCGTTCGTGCGCAAGCTCCCCGGTATGACGCCCGAGCAGTATAAGGCGCTGGTGGCGAGCGCCCCGGCCGATCACGATGAGATGATGAGGGATATGCCAGGCATGAAATGATGCCGGCGACGACATTGATGGAGGGGCGGTTCTGAAAAGCGCAAAATTGAGGCTGCACCTGCTCGCGAGCCGCATCCATAAATGGCTTGCGATCATCATCGGCGCGCAGCTCCTGCTATGGTTCACGAGCGGCGCCTTGATGAGCTTCCTGCCGATCGAGCGGGTGCATGGGGATCATCTCGTCGACCGCAAAGCCGTGACGGCCATTCCCACCGGCATCGCGCTCGCGCCGCCATCGGCGATCGTCGCCGCGAGCGGTGCGCCGATCGAGGCGATAACCTATCGCATGTGGCTTGGCCGGCCCGTCGCCGAGGTCGCGACTGCCAAAGGCACGCGCCTGCTCGACGCCTCGACCGGCACGGTGCTTCCGGCACTAACAGCCCGCCAGGCCGAAGAGATTGCACGCTCGGCGTGGCGCGGCAGCGCCCGACCGACAGCAATGGTAGAACGGATCGAGCGCGCTAACCCCGAATACCGAGGAACGCTTCCTGCTTGGCGCGTTGCGTTCACCGATCCCGACTCCACCCGCGTATTCGTAGCGGCTGACACCGGCCGGATCATGGCGGTGAGGACCGGGACATGGCGGCTCTACGACTTCTTCTGGGGCCTCCACATTATGGATTGGACGAACCACGAGAATTTCAACACACCCTGGCTGCTCGCCTTCGCGATCGGCGGACTGGTTCTATGGTTGGGCGGGGCGGTCCTTCTCTACATGCGGTGGCCTAAGCGACGACGTCGCATCGCCGGGACTGGCGCGTAATATACGCGCCGCAGGCGTGCCGCCCTTGGAAATAAAGTCTCGTTTCTGGACGACATCTCGCGCGTTTTAACGGCGTGCGTGAGGGGTAGCGTCCCCGCACGCGTAAAAAGACTTAGAACCCGAGGAGATCGACAATGCGATTTGCACCGACGTTAGCAGCTTTAGCCCTGATCACCACGCCCGCGCTCGCACAGCAGAGCGGGGGAATGCAGGGCATGGACCACAGCCAGATGGGCGGCATGAAGGGCGCCGACATGTCCAAGATGATGGCCGGCAACCCCTACGGTCAGGCCGAGATGGACATGCACCAGAAGATGATGGCGGCCAAGCAGGGCGATGCGGCCGAAATGTGGACCCGCAAGATGATCGAACATCACCGCGGCGCTGTCGCTATGTCGCGCGTCGCCTTGCGGGTTGCTAACGATGCCGAAACTAAGCGTATGGCTCAGATGGGTATCGCGGAACAGGAAAAGAGCATTGCCGAGCTTCAGGGTTGGCTCAGCAAGCACGGTAAGCGCCCGCAGTAAGGGGTGCTTACCCGCCCTGTCGATTCCCCCCCAATTCCCCCGGCAGGCGGGGTTTCTCATTCGGAGCTGACCTATGAAGCACGGCCTACGCGGCATCATTGCCGCCTTGTTGATGACGGTTCCCGCCGTAGCATCGGCTGCGGCCGACATCGCCATGCACCGCGATCCTGGGTGCGGCTGTTGCGAGAAATGGGCAGCCCAGGTTCGCCAGCAGTTCGGCCGCAAGGTCCAGATCATCGACGACGCGAACCGCACGGTTTTCCAGCGCCGCGTGGGCGTGCCGGCGCAGCTCGCGTCCTGCCACACTGCGATCATCGACGGGATGGCATTTGAGGGACACGTTCCGATCGCCGACATGAAGCGCGTGCTTGCGCAGCACCCGAACGGCGTGCGCGGACTAGCGGTCGCGGGAATGCCGATGGGCTCCCCTGGCATGGAGGTCGCAGGGGCAAAGCCGCAAGCCTACGACGTGATCGCGTTTGGCCCAGCTGGGGGCCGCGTCTTCGCGCATCACGGGGGATAAGAGCTGGTTAATCCTACGGCATTGATCTTGGCGTGTAACCGACTGCTCGTTTGGGCGAATTGACCTTTAACCCCGTTGCATTAGGTTACACGACGACGTGACCCGCTTTCTTCGCCCTTTCCTGTTATTGTTCGCGGTCGTCGGTCTGTTCGGACAGTCCACGGCGATGGCGATGAGTCCGCTTCAGAGCGAAACCATGTCGATGGCGACAATGGCCTCAATGGATTGCTGCGATGGCATGACGGCGGGACAGATGCACGGCTCGGTGCCGTGTAAGAAGATGACGCTCCAATGCATCGCGGCGATGGGATGCCCCGCCGCGGCGATCACCGAGCCGGTAGGTGCTACTCTCACGACACGCCAGCTCAATCGCCTTGATCCAGCATGGCCACTGACTGCGCGCCTTGATGGGCGGACCTACGGCCCCGACCCCGACCCACCCAGTTTCCTGATCTGACACCCGGATTCCGTCTGCCGCAGGCTCCTTCGAGGCACTTGCGTGCTGGCGGCCACTGCTCAGATCAAGGATTCATGTCATGAATATCAAGTTTTCCGGCGTCCTCGTCGGTATGATCGTCGTGTTTGCTGCTACCTCCGCATCCGCGTCTCCGCGTCCCGATGCCGGTCATTACGAATGGCGGGCGAGTATCCAGGCTCCCCGGTCCTCGCGCGCCGCTTGCCGTGGCGCGTCGCGTCTGGGTGCCGGCGGCCATTGCGATGACCGACGCCGACGCTTGCCAGTCTATGATGGCAGCCAAGCCCGGCGCTATGGCCTGCTGCGCCTCGCAGACTCCTAATCGAGCGCTGAAAGTCGACCGGCGGGGCTTTGACCCTGCCGGTCGGTCTTTCGCTAAACTTCGATCTGCCAGCGGGGAAACCATGTCCAGATACACGATACCGAGCGCCGCGTTGATTGCTGCGCTTACCGCCACCACAGCCACGGCCGGACCGCTCACGTTCGATGCGGCGCTCGCCGCAGCGAAAGGCCATGCGCCATCACTCCGCGCCCGTACCCTTGGGGCCGACAGCGCGCGTGCTTCACGCGGAGCCGCAGGCGCTCTACCCGATCCGAAGCTCGCGCTCGGTGTCGACAGCTTCCCGGTCTCGGGTCCGCTCGCGTTCGAGCCCAATCGTGACAATTTTACCTGGGCGCGGGTAGGTCTGTCGCAAGACATTCCGAACGCTGCCAAACGCCATGCGCAACAGGCGCGCGCCGATACCGATATCGCGGCTGCCGATGCGGAAACGATGGCTGAAGCCCGCACCGTCGAGGTCGAGACCGCAGTCGCTTGGATCACGCTCGCCTACGCCGAACGCCGCTTAGCGGCGCTCGACGCCGTGCGTGGCAAGCTCGATCGTCTGGTGCGGACATCACCAAGCGCGGTGTCCGCGGGTAGCGCTCGCCCGGCGCAGACGCTTGCCGGACGCCAAGGTCTCGCCGCCCTCGATGATCGCCGCGACGAGCTAGTGTCCGCGGTCGCGCGTGGCCGCGCGGACCTGATCCGCTGGACCGGTGATCCAACCCCTGTGGTCGCCGGCCCGGTGCCGGACTTCATGGTAGACCCCGCGCAGTTGCACAGTGCCCTCGACCGCAATCCCATGCTGGCAGCGATTGCGGCCCGTGTCGGCCAAGCCGATGCCGATGTCCGGTTGGCGCAGGCCGATCGCCGCCCCGATTTCGGTGTCGACGTCAGCTACCAGCGCCGCAACCCACGCTTTGGCGATTATGTCTCCGCCGGCGTCACCATCGGCCTGCCGCTGTTCAAATCGCACCGACAGGACCCGTTGATCGCCGCACGCGCCGCGGACGCGGCGAAACGGCGCGCCGAGCAGGAAGATACCGCCCGCCAACTCGCGGCAAGCCTCGATGCGAGCCTTGCCGATCATGTGATGCACCATGCGCAGTGGATGCGATCGAAGGAGACGCTCGAGCCGTTGGCGCGCAAGCGCGTCGATCTCGAGACCGCGAGCTATGCTGGCGGACGTGCCGGACTGCTCGATGTCGTCGACGCACATAGTGCGCTTGCCAATGCGGCCCTCGAAACGCTCGATCGCGAAGCACTGGTCGCGATCGACGGCGCACGTCTCACTCTCACCTATCGGAGCGACCCACGATGAGCCCGCGCGATCTGCTCCCACGTACGCCTGTGTCCCGCGTGGTCGTTCTTGCTATCCTTGCCAGCGGCGGGATCGGGTTCGTGGCGGCGCGGCTGACCAGCCCGGCTACGACAGCCCCGGTGACATCGGCGACCGCCGGTCCGGCCTCCTCGGCTAAACCCAAGCCACTCTATTATTACGACCCGATGGTGCCGCAGGAGCATTACGACAATCCGGACTCGCTCTCGTCGATGGGGATGAAGACGATCCCCAAATATCCGGATGCGAGTGCCACGGGAACAGATTCCAAGCCCGGCATCTCGATCGATCCGTCCGCGATGCAAAATCTCGGCATCCGTATAGCCACGGCGACTACCGGGACGCTGGCCGGCGCACTGGATGCGACCGGCACGATCGACTTTAACCAGCGCGATATCGCGATCATCCAGGCGCGCGCTGCCGGGTTTATCCAGCGGGTCTATAATCGTGCGCCGGGCGACGTGATCGCGCGCGGTGCGCCGATCGCCGACCTGCTCGTGCCCGAATGGGGCGGAGCGCAGGCGGAATATGAGGCCGTCCGGCGAACCGGCGACAGGGCACTGATCGCGGCCGCAGCCCAGCGCCTGCGCCTTCTCGGTATTCCGGGCGGCACTCCGCGCGGGCGCGGCCTGACTACATTGCGCAGTCCGATCGCCGGCGTTATCCAAACGCTCGCGCCCGTGCCGGAGTTACGCTCGCACAGGGCCAGACGCTCGCGCAGGTCAACGGCCTCGGCACGGTCTGGCTGAACGCCGCAGTGCCCGAAGTGCGCGCAAGCGTCGTCAAGGTCGGGCAGACCGCAACTGCTGACCTGGCGGCCTTCCCTGCCGAGCATTTTACCGGACGGATCATCGCCGTCTTGCCGACGACGCAAGCCGATAGCCGCACGCTCACAGTACGGATCGAGCTGCGCAACCCAGGCGGTCGCCTGCGCCCGGGCATGTTCGCGACCGTCCATCTAGGCGGCACGTCCGACACCGCGCTGCTGGTGCCGAGCGAAGCCGTGATCCGCACCGGCACGCGAACGCTGGTCATGCTCGCCGAGGACAAGGGCCGCTATCGACCAGCAGAGGTGAGAGTAGGCCGCGAGGCAAGCGGCAAGACCGAAATCCTCGCAGGACTGGTATCAGGCGAAAAGGTCGTCGCATCGGGTCAGTTCCTGCTCGACAGCGAGGCGAGTTTAACCGGCATCGCCGCGCGCCCAGTCACGGGCGACACAAAGTGATCGCGAGGATCATCGAGGCGTCCGTCAAGGCGCGCTTCCTCGTCCTGCTCGCAGCCCTCGCGCTGATCATCGTTGGGGTGGGCGCGCTCCGCTCGACCGCTGTCGATGCGCTGCCCGACCTTTCCGACGTCCAGGTCATCATTCGCACCACCTATCCTGGCCAAGCCCCACAGATCGTCGAGAACCAGGTCACGTATCCGCTCGCGACGACGATGCTGTCCGTGCCGGGCGCGCGCGTGGTGCGTGGCTATTCGTTCGTCGGCGACAGCTTCGTCTATGTCCTGTTCGACGACGCGACAGATCTCTATTGGGCGCGCAGCCGGGTACTCGAATATCTGAGCCAGGTACAAAGCCGCCTGCCTGAGGGTGCAAAGGCATCGCTCGGCCCGGATGCTACCGGGGTGGGCTGGGTCTATGAATATGCGCTGGTCGACCGGACCGGGCGTCACGACCTCGCACAGCTCCGCAGCATCCAAGATTGGTTCCTGCGCTACGAATTGAAGACCGTGCCGGGGGTTGCTGAGGTCGCGAGCATCGGCGGCATGGTGAAGCAGTATCAGGTCGTCCTCGATCCGCAGAAGCTGGCCGCTACGGGATCACCCACGAGGCGGTGACTGAGGCGCTGAAGCGCGGCAACCAGGAGAGCGGAGGATCGGTCCTCGAGATGGCCGAGGCGGAATATATCGTCCGCGCGACCGGCTATCTGAAGACGCTCGACGATTTCCGCAGCGTGCCGCTCAAGACGGTTGGCGGCGTGCCCGTGACAATCGGCGACGTCGCCACGATCCAGATCGGTCCCGAAATGCGTCGCGGGTTGGCCGAGCTCAACGGCGAGGGCGAGGTTGCAGGCGGCGTCATCGTGATGCGCCAGGGCAAGAACGCGCGCGAGGTGATCGACGGGGTACGGACTCGGCTTGAGGAATTGAAGAAGAGCCTGCCACCCGGCGTGGAGGTCGTCACCACCTATGACCGCTCAGGCCTGATCGATCGCGCGGTCGACAATCTGCGCAGCAAGCTGATCGAGGAGTTCATCGTCGTGGCGCTCGTCTGCGCGCTGTTCCTCTGGCACGTCCGCTCGGCGCTGGTCGCCATCCTCACCCTGCCGCTCGGTATCCTGATCGCGTTCATCGCGATGCGCGTGCAGGGACTGAACGCCAACATCCTCTCGCTGGGCGGCATCGCCATCGCCATCGGCGCGATGGTCGATGCGGCCGTCGTCATGATCGAAAACGCGCACAAGCATCTCGAACATTGGGCGCACGATCATCCGGACGAGACGTTGGCGGGCACCGAACGCTGGCGCGTGATAACCGCCGCAGCGGTCGAGGTCGGCCCGGCGCTGTTCCTCAGCCTGCTCATTATCACCTTCTCGTTCGTGCCGATCTTCTCGCTTCAGGGGCAGGAGGGGCGGCTGTTCGCGCCCCTCGCCTTCACCAAGACCTATGCGATGGCGGGTGCCGCGATCCTGTCGATCACGCTGATCCCGGTGCTGATGGGGTTGCTGATCCGTGGCCGCATCCCGTCCGAAAGTGCCAATCCGATCAATCGCGTCCTCACCCGCATCTACCGTCCCGCGCTCGACTGGGTACTGGCGCGGCCGAAACAGGCGCTGGTCATCGCCGGCCTCGTGTTTGCGACCAGCCTCTGGCCGATCAGTCAGTTAGGCGGCGAGTTCATCCCCCAGATGAACGAGGGCGACCTGCTCTACATGCCGTCCGCGCTGCCCGGCATCTCGACCGCCAAGGCGGGCCAATTGCTCCAGCTCACCGACCGGCTCATCAAGACCGTACCCGAAGTGGAAAGCGTGTTCGGAAAGGCCGGCCGCGCCGACACCGCGACCGACCCTGCCCCGCTCGAAATGTTCGAGACCACGATCCGCTTCAAGCCCAAGGATCAGTGGCGCGCGGGCATGACGCAGGACAAATTGATCGATCAGCTCGACAAGGCGGTGAAGGTGCCGGGCCTCGCCAATTTCTGGATCCCGCCGATCCGCAATCGGATCGAGATGCTGTCGACCGGCATCAAAAGCCCGATCGGGATCAAGGTGGCAGGCGCGAACCTTGCCGAGATCGATGCGGCTGCGCGCGAGATCGAACAGGTGGCGAAGACCGTGCCCGGGGTCGGCTCGGCGCTCGCCGAACGTCTCACCGGCGGGCGGTATATCGATGTCGATGTCAACCGGGCAGCCGCATCACGCTATGGTCTCAACGTCGCCGACGTGCAGTCGATCGTATCGAGCGCGATCGGAGGCGAGACGATCGGCCAGACCGTCGAGGGACTCGCGCGTTATCCGATCAGCGTGCGCTATCCGCGCGAGCTGCGCGACAGCATCGAGGGCCTGCGCAATCTGGCCGTACTGACGCCGGCAGGGCAGCAGATCACGCTCGGCACTGTCGCTGACGTTCGCATCACCGATGGACCGCCGATGCTGCGCAGCGAGAATGGTCGACCGGTAACGTGGATCTACATCGATGGACGCGGCGCTCCGCTCACCACCATCGTTCGTGATCTGCAGAACGTGATCGCCGCCAAGGTGAGACTGCCGCCCGGCGTCAGCGTCACCTACACCGGCCAGTTCGAGTATCTGCAGCGCGCGGTCGAGCGATTGAAGATCGTCGTTCCGGCGACCTTGGTCATCATCTTCCTGCTGCTCTACGCGACCTTCCGCCGGCTCGATGAAGCCGCGCTGGTGATGGGCACCCTGCCGTTCGCGCTCACAGGCGGCCTATGGCTGCTCTATCTGCTCGGCTACAACCAATCGGTCGCCACCGGTGTCGGGTTCATCGCGCTTGCCGGTGTCTCCGCGGAGTTCGGCGTGGTGATGCTAATCTACCTCAAGCACGCGCTGGATGCCCGGGGCGAGACACCGAACGATGCCGAGGTCGCAGCGGCAGTGCGCGAAGGTGCCCTCCTTCGGGTCCGGCCCAAGGCGATGACCGTCGCGGTAATCCTTGCCGGGCTGTTCCCAATCCTGATCGGGACAGGCACCGGCTCCGAAGTAATGAGCCGGATCGCTGCACCGATGATTGGTGGGATGCTGACGGCGCCACTTCTTTCGATGCTGGTGCTGCCCGCCGCCTATCTGCTGCTGCGACGATCGCGCCAGCCTGCCGCTTCTACGTTCCCCCTTCCCTCTTCAATCAAGGATTAGACATGAAAACCATCGTCCTACTCATCGTCGCCAGCCTCACGGCAACCTCCGTAATAGCGCAGACAATCAAACCGATGCCGGGCACGGCGACGAAGTCCGCCAAAACCGGCAACGGTAGCGGCATCGTCAAGGCGCTTGATCCGAAGACAGCCAAGGTCACGATCCAGCACGGGCCGATCGCCGCACTGGCATGGCCCGGGATGACGATGGCCTTTGTCGCCAACCCGCCAACGCTCCTTAGAAGCGTCAAGGTCGAGCAGCGGATAGATTTTACGGTGCAGGTGACCGCGGCGGGTCCGACCATCACCGCCATCAAGCGACGTTGACGGGCTGCAGGCGGACCGTGGAGGCGGTCCGCCTCTACTCTAGGCCGAGGCAGCTTTCTGGGTCCGGCTTCCGCCACGCCGGTTCCACGCGAACCCGATGGCGATAGCGAGCGCCATGAGAATTTGCGCGAGCACCGATTGCCAGGTTGGAAACAGACCAAGTATCGACAGCCGTGGTACGTCTGCAAGCGGCGCTATGTCGATGATCCCAGCTTCCTGGAGTGCGGCAACACCCTTACCCGCAAGCACGACCGTCAACGCCGCCATCAGCCAAGAGCTATAACGGAAGAACTGCGTGATCGGCAGCTTTCTGGTGTAGCGGAGCATGGCCCAGGCGATGACGCCCAGCAAAGCAACCGCTGACCCGGCACCGGCAAGGAGCATCGCGTTGTTGCCCTGCGCCGAGAGAGCCGCATAGAACAGTATCGTCTCGAAGACCTCGCGATAGACCACGACAAACGCCAGCCCGAACAGGAACCAGCCCGAACCGCCCGAAAGCGCGCGGGACATCTTCTCGCGAATGTAACGCTGCCACTGATCGGCTTGCGCCTTGCCGTGCATCCAGATGCCGACCGAGAGTAGCACGATCGCTGCAAACAGCGATCCGAACCCTTCGGTAAGCTCGCGACTCGCGCCGCTGATCCCGATCGCATAGGTCGCAATAGCCCAGGTGACGCCGCCGGCGACGAGCGCGCCAATCCATCCGCCATGAACGTAGCGTAGCGCGTCGGCGCGATCGGCCTTGCGCAGAAATGCGATCATGGCGACGACGATGAGCAGCGCTTCGAGCCCCTCGCGCAGCAAGATTGTAAATGCCCCCAGGAAGGTGGACGCCCCCGTCGCGGCATCAGGGGACAGCACGGCTTCCGCATCGTCGAACAAACCGTCGAGCACCGATACCTTTTCTGCGAGATCTTCGGGCGAGGCACCGCGGTCGATCGCGGCGCGGAACTCGCCCATAGCGCCCTCGATACGACCCATCAGGGTCGCATCGCGCGCCGTAAGGGTCGGTTCGATCGGCTCGAACCCGTCGAGATACGCCGACAGGGCCAGCTCCTTCGCCCCGCGCGCATTACCGCGCCGGGCCGCAGCGACACTTTCGGCAAGCTTGGCACGGGCAAGCGAGAGCGATCCCGGCGCCTGTTGCACCACCTGATCGGGGTGGCGACGCAGGAACGCGAGCACGGCGTCGGCCTTGGCTTCGCCGATTGAGGTGGCGAGCGCAGCCGGGGTGAGCGCGACCAGCGTTTTCAAATCCGGAATACGTCTACGAAGCGCCGCGTCCGACTTCCACAGCCGCGCGCCTTCTCGCGCCTGTTCGTCGGTAAAGGCAAAGCTGCCAGCGCGGAACGCAGCCGCCCAACGCTGATCGTTCGGCAGATCAGCGAAGCTCTGCATCGCCGTCCCGTCAATGCCCTGCGTCACCACCTGATAAAGCGCGAACACACTCCGTTGCCGGGCGCGGGTTACATCGGTGAACGCAATCGGAGGCGTGGAAAGCTTGGCTGCGTCAGGACCGTGCCCGTTCCCTGTCATGCCGTGACAAGCGGCACAGGTCTGCTGGAACAGGGCAGATCCCGATGCGAGATCCGGCACCTTGTCGGGCGCGAGCGGCACCGGATAGGCGCGCAGCAGATCGGCCGCGAGCCCATGCGCGAGGGTAGCGACCTGTTCGGCCGATCCCTTGCGGCCAATAAGCGCTTGGAGGTTGGCGGCGCCTTGAATGAGGCTTTGCCGTTCGGGCTTTGCCGGCAAGCTCAGAAGCCGTGTCGAAACCGATGCGGCAAACTCATTCATTTCGGAATATTCGGACTTGCTCTTGATCCTGCCGGCCTCAACGGCACCACCATAATCGACCGCCACATAGTCGAGCAGCCGCCACGCGGTTTGCACATCAGCCGGATCGGCCATCGCCGCGGTGGGGACGAGCAAGGCAACTATCGTGGCCAAAAACCGAACCAAGAGCAGCGCCCTGATCACGTCGAGGAAACGCATTATCGCTGCCCTCGTTCGCGCAACGCGCCTGTGACAATCTCATAAGCCGAGTGCAGGAACAGGAGTGCGATTACACCGGCGACCGCCAAGTCCGGCCAGGCGCTCCCCGTCCAAGCGACCAGCCCGGCAGCGGCGATCACTGCCACATTAGCGAGTGCATCGTTGCGGCTGAACAGCCAGATCGCACGGACGTTGGCGTCTCCTTCCCGGAAGCGTGCAAGCACCAATGCCGAGGCGACATTGATTGCCAGAGCGACGACGCCAATCGCGCCCATCAGCTCGGCATCAGGTGCGGTAGCGTTGAGGGCTCGCCAGATCGCTAAGCAGATCACGCCCACTCCGAGAGCCCCAAGAAACAGCCCTTGCGAGAGGGCAATATTAGACCGCGCCCGGGGCGCCCAGGCGAGTGCAAGCAAGCCAAGGAGGCTGATCGAGCCGTCGCCCAGAAAGTCGAGCGAGTCCGCTTTCAGCGCCTGACTGTCGGCGATAAATCCGCCGAATAGCTCGGCAACACCGAAGCCGAGGTTGAGCACCACGACGATCAGTAGCGCGCGACGGTAGGCTGGATCGTGTTGCGCGCGAGCCGGTTCGCCGGCGCAGCCGCAGCTTGCTTCATTGGAGGTCATAGCGTCCCCCTACATGCTACAGTAACTGTAGGATCAAGCGGAATCTGCGATCAGTTCGCATTAGCGGGATGACACTATGACGATTGCACCCATGATGATCGGCCAGCTTGCGCGACAGACCGCGACAAAGGTGACGACAATTCGCTTTTACGAGACGATCGGGCTGATAGCGGCCCCGCCGCGAACCGCGTCCGGACGTCGGACCTATGCCTCTGGGGACGCGCAACGGCTTCATTTCATCCGCAATGGCCGTAGGCTCGGCTTCTCAATCGACGAGATACGCTCGCTGATCCACCTGGCGGAGAACCCAGCCCAGGATTGCAGCGCGGCATCTGCCATTGCCGCCCACCACCTTGCTGATGTGGAGAGCCGTCTTGCGCAGCTCGCATCCTTACGCGACGAGCTAGCGGCCCTTACCCGAAGCTGCACGAACGAACAGATAGCGGATTGCCGGATTATGCATGCGATTGGTGAGGTCCGTGCGCCAAAGACTTAGTAATAATCCGCAAGTCGGAGCTGACGGTCATGACCGGCCGATCCTTGAGTTTTATGACCGTTCCGGATGGCATGAAGCGCCATCGCCAACGCGCCCCGTGTGTGTAATCCGCATCGATCGGGAAGCCATTCACTGCAACGATGCGGTTTCCGGGTATCCAACCGTCTTTCCCCGCAGGGCTGTTCGCCGCCACATGGACGACGTCGAGGCCCGTTGGGGAAGCTGCGAGCCCGAGGCCGCTTCGATCCTTCAACATGGGAAGGCGGTGTCCGGAGGCAGGTGGGCGGAGCCATACAAACCCGGCAGTCACATCAAATATGGCGTCGAACTGATCAATTAACGGCAATCCGATATTGCCGACCGTGCTGGTCGAGAGCCAGTTGCGGTTTCCCAACGTCGGAATGTTCTCGGCAGAGAGCCCGCCGATAGTCAACTTGGGCGTTGTGAAAACGTCGACGGTAGCAACACCTTCGACACCCCCAAGCGCCGCAGTCGATGTCGCTCGCCCGCGAGTCAGGTCATGCGCATCGACATAAGCCGAAGACAGCATGAGCGCCGCAGAGCTGCCAAGGTCGATCATAAGCGGCACCGCGCTCAAGCCTCCGATCGACGCAGAGACATACAGCTCCTGCTTCGCACCATGCCCCAAAGCGACCGGCGTCCAGTCTGCACCGCCCGGGAAACTGCCGGTCGGCATGAGTGCGAAGCGCCGATGCCCGAAATCCAAAGCTATGCAATTGTCGATGAACATATCTGCGCCAAGCAGCATGTTGATCCGTCTTCCGAACGCGGCTGACAGTGCGCCCAGATCCGCTACCACTGCGAACGGTAGTCGACGTGTTCGATGCCCGAGCTGCACCTCAAAATCATGGATCAAGCGGACCGCAGCTTTCCCGCCCAAACCGCTTATCGTGCGCCGTTCGCCGTCCGCCATCCCGAGTGCTCGCGCCAACGACACGTCGATGATGGACGCCCCGCTCCCGCTATCCAGCACCGCCTCAACTGGCGATCCCGCTACCCGAGCCTTCACCAGCAACGTGTCGCCCGTTGCGACTTCCAGGGGCTGCCAGTCAGGAGATAGCGGACCAAAACTCCACTGGCCAAAGAGATGCGGTGCGATGGTCGCCAAGCCAGGCCTGCCCACAGCTGCAGACACACCGAAACCCAACAAACGGCCGATCAACGAGCGCCGGGACGCGCGCGGGGTTCCCGGTTGTGCAAACAACACAAAGCGATCTCCAACCCTCGGTCGACGGAAGGTGTAGAAGTCGCCTACAAGCTACAGTCACTAGAGGAGCAAGCGCTTCTGTGCCTCTGTGCCTCTGTGCATGGTTGCGGCTGCCCATAGGTAAACAGCGGGCGCGACCCTACGGGCACGGCTCTATCGACGCAGTGGCGTCCACCGAGCCGCCCCTGGCGTCTCGTCCCATATAAGTGACGATCCTCGCGTGAGGTGTGCCACGTGGCACACCCGTGGACGCGCAGCCCAAGAGCAATACCGGATTGACGTCAAATTCGGCAACGAGCGCGACGTCAGCCTCCAGAATGCTGGGTTTGCTTGGATTTGCAATGACAGCGTGTTTTCGCCTGAGCCTTGTGCCATAGCGGTTTGGCTTAGGCATGGCTTGAACACCATCCTTGGCCCGCATGTGCGGTCGAATGCTGGGTCCCCGATTTCCGTCGGGCGGCCCGCGAAATACAAGACCTTGCTACCGCTTGTCGGTGCGGGGAATACGTGGGGCGTGGTTACCAGTGTTCCCGCGTGTTCAACCGTCCCGGCTACGGGCGGTTGATGGAACGCGCGCCATGTCCTTGATCAAAAGTTTGTTTACGAGGTTCCGCCGGCGCCAAAGCCCTTCACAGGGTTTCTCCGGCAGCGGTTCGGGAATACTTCAGATCGAAGCGCTGGTGCAGGCACATGGCGACTGGCTGGCCCTTCTGGCCACGATACTGGAACGCGAACACGTGATTTCAGGCGCCGAACTCGCCCGCACCCTGTCCGAATTTGCCGCGCATACAGCCGAGGATCGCCCTGCTGAGGGACAGATCCTTTCCTACTGGGCCTCGCGCTTGAACGACACAGCTGCAACTCTTGGCGAATTTCCGTCCGTTCACTAGGGCTTCAATCGTGCTGAGTGGCGGCCGCTTCTGATCGCCGAGGTGCGCATGGGTTCGGCCCGCTTCGAAACGAGAACTCGGCGAGGCGTCGTGGGCGCTTAAACGTGACCTCTTCGTCGCGTTCGAGCGCCGACTCAACCCATTCGCGATGTCAATTTGATCGACGGGGCCCGTCAGGAGTTATCGGTGATCTGGAGC
Source organism: Sphingomonas sp. Ant20 (assembly GCF_000783375.1). Classification (NCBI taxonomy): domain Bacteria; kingdom Pseudomonadati; phylum Pseudomonadota; class Alphaproteobacteria; order Sphingomonadales; family Sphingomonadaceae; genus Sphingomonas; species Sphingomonas sp. Ant20. The sequence goes on along the minus strand of NZ_JRVI01000001.1, from coordinate 108,890 downwards.
CGAATCATTCCGCGTCGCGAGTATTTTCGAGAGCATGCTGATTAACGAACCGGGCAGACGTCCTGCCGACCAGACGCCCCCAACCCCGGCGCCCGATGCAAGCGCACCGGATCGCATTGCCCGCCTGACCGATCGTCAACGGTCTTATCTTCGCCTTGTGCTTCAGAACCGCAACTCGAAGGAGATCGCGGCGGCTACGGGTAGCAGCCACCGGGCGGTCGATAAGCAGCTGTTAAAGGCCAATAATATCCTCGGTGTGCCAACCCGTTTTGATGCCGCGCGGCTTCTGGCGGAGCACGACGGAGGGGTAGAGCCTTTACCCCCTGCAAACGACCTACCTTCCGCGCCACCAACGTTCCCGCTTCCCCTCCCCGTTGCCGACCGCTGGGGCGGCAGCGAATATGCTCACCTGGAAGCAGGTTGCCTTCTGGACCGCGATCATCTCGATCGTGACCCCCCTGGGCCTGACTGCGGCCGGCATGGCGATTGTAACGCTGCTTCTCCTGCTCGGGCTAAAACCACTGTGATGGGCGCTCGGAGCCCAAGGAGGCCTTATGCAATCCCTTTCGAACACAAGCCGGATCGTCGCGGACGAGCTGCGCAGAGCGGAGCGATCGATCAATCTAGCCACACGCGATACGGCGCAATTTTTTGGTGACCACGCTGGAGGCGACGGAGGCGCACAGCCTATCCGCCGCGATGACGCAGCGCACGGTGAAGGCGACGGTCGCGGCGCTGTCGGCCCTCGTCGATGGTCAGGATCATATGGCAATGCGAGCACATCTGTTTGTCGAGAAAGTCGGTCGCCAACTGGGTCTGACGGAGACGAACTGGGGCGAAAATTTACCGAAGCCTTCATCTGCTTCGCTCGAGGAGATCGCTCTTCCGCCGATTGTCGAGGTCACGTCAGCGCAAGGGTAACGGCGGGCGGGCCGGGAGAAATCCCATGAGCGCCCAGATAATCCTCGCGGTCATCTTCAACGTCGTCATGGTCGGCGTGCTGCTCTTCGCAGTACTCCGAGGAGGCAGGCCCGAGCGATTCGGCGCGCTCATCAACATGGCGGGGTTCGCCACGACTACGGCTATTCGATTGATCGTGGCGAGAGAAGGCTGGGCTCCAGGTGAGGTATCGATCCTAGTCATTGATGCGGGCGTCGCCGCCGGCTTCTATTGGCTGGGCGTGACGACGACCCGCTTCTGGCCGATCTGGGCTGCAGGGTTTGCGGTAGCCGACCTCTTCATGAGCATCTTCGGCGCCCTGCTGCCACGCGTGCCGCTCTTTGCCTACCACACCGGGCTTGGGATCTACGCCTACCTCGCACTCGGCGCGCTTGCGCTCGGCACGTTCCGCTTGCCGGCGAACGCCGAGCCCTACATCCGAAACGGATCAAGACGATTATGGGTGCAGCATCTGAAGGAGACGACCTGATCGACGTCGTCGTGCGGCTGCCGCGCAAGGCGATCGAGGACACTTTGCTGTCTATGCCGCCAGACGCGAGAAACCTGTCCGAGCGCAGGCTTGCCGAGGCCAGGGCGGTGTTGGTCGGCCGGCGTAGGCGGGCGACCCACTTCAACGGGGTCCGCTTCTATGATCCGAGCTGGGACATGATACTGGAGCTTTACGTGGCCACGTGCGAGCGGCGCCGCATCGCTGTGTCCCAGCTTTGTAAGCTTAGCGGAGGCTCGACGACCACCGCTTTGCGCCATATCGAGCATCTCGAGGCGCTTGGATACATAGTCAGGCAAACGGATCCCGATGACGGACGCCGCCTGATCGTCGGCACGCTCACTCCCCTTCTTGCGGCTTCGGAGCAGTGGCTCGATCTTCAGATCGCCGAGTCTCGAATACAGGATCGGAGATCGGGCTGACGATTTCTACGGGGCACACTCGACTCCGTTCTTTCGGTCACCAATGACATATCGAACGACCGAAAAAGTCCCATTCGATCTATCGCTAGGACAGAAGGCGGCAGCCAATTTCGAGCCTGAACTTGCAGTCCCTCGCCGCCTTAACTGCAATTTTCCCGCCACGCCTACCCGGCGCGGCGCTAAGGAGGATGCTCCCCTTCTGCGCTACATGGCACGTGAGACACCCAAATCGCCCGATTCTCACGCCGTTACCGAAAGCACGAGCGAGAGCGCCACGGCGTTACCGATAGCACGTGTCTCGGCGGCACGGCGTTATCGATAGCACGAGCGAAGATCGACGCTTCGTTACCGATAGCACGTGATTATTGCCCATTCCGTTACCGATAGCACGATTCATCGCGCACGACCGACCCGCCAGCGATGCTTAACAATCGACGTTGTGGATCGGCTCAACGCTGACCGCCGCCGTCCACCCGGGCGGGCGCCACAACGATCAAGGGGACGCTGTGCGGACATGAAAAACCCGGCGCGAGGCCGGGCTTTTCGGGACGCCTGCTAGGGCGGATGTGAGAACCCTCACTTAGCTGGCTTCCTTTCATATTGCTACCCCAAAGCGCCGACCGTGGCGCCACGGTGTCGCTTTGTTTGCACGGGCTCCCCTCCCAGGGAGAACGAACAATGGTTGCTGCCCAAAGCCCCGGCCGGGGACTTCGCCGGTTTGACGAGCATGCCGCCAGGGCGACGAAGCTTGTCGACGAATTTTGCGGGCTCGAGACTGGAATGGCGCCTTCCAACGCGCTTGCGGCGCTCAAACGGGCGGCTCCTTACATGGGCGTCCCCCTGCGCGTGGTCTCCGTCATCGATCTCCTGTTTGCCTGGACGAAGCCGCAGGACTGGCAGGGTGGACAGATCCCCGTCGTTTGGCCGTCGAACGACCTGCTCGCGCAAAAGCTGGGCGTAACCGTCCGACAGGTTCAAAAGCTCTTGAATCAGGCACAGGCCTTCGGTCTGGTCAGCTTCCGGGATAGTCCGAACGGTCATCGTGGTGGACGCCGCGGGGCCGACGGCTTCATCACGTGGGGCTACGGCATCGTGCTCGCTCCGATCGGGACCAGGCTTCAAGAATTTGCTGCCCGCGCGGCCAAGGGAGCCGCAGAGGATGCGGCACTGACAGTGCTCCGCAAGCGCCTTGCCGCTGCCCGCAGGAATATCAGGGCTCTGGCTCAAACGGCATTCGACGCCGATCTTCACGATTTGAAGGCGGGTGACGATCTCGCGTTGGCGTTGATGGCCACCGACCAGATGCGTTGCGTCCGCGATGCCGGCCTTCTGACGGCCTGCGTGGAGCAGATCGAAGAGCGGGCGCGGCGTCTTGCCGGGGCTGTTTCGGCCAAGATTGCCGTCCCCAATACGAGTAGCGATCAGAATGATAGTTCATGCTGGGATGGACCTGAAGACATCCACTCTACAACTACAAATCAACTCCAATCTGCTAAAGCAGATACCCGTAGTGGCTTGGCGAAAAAGAGTAGTGGGAATGGGGACGCCCTCTCCTCTCAACCGCAAACTGCCATCGACGAGGATCTGGAGAAACACGGTGTCGATCCGGAATTCATGATGTCGATAGCGCCGGAGCTCTGTTCCGGTCTGCTCTACCGCGATGGATCGTGGGGCGAGGTGGTCGCCACCGCGGAGCGGCTTGCGGGCCAGTCGGGGATCAGCACTAACGCGTTCAAGGAAGCATGTCGCATCATGGGCCAGCGAGGTGCTGCTGCCTCCGTCATCGCCACCATCCAAAAATACCGGCGCGGCGAGGTTCAGCGGCCCGGCGCGTATCTCCGCGGAATGAGCAGCAAGGCTGGCAAGGGCGAATTGAACCTTGGACGGACGCTCCACGGCCTCAAGGACACGAGCCGCGCCGTCGCCATGCGGGGGATGTCTGATGGAACCGATGCGACGCCGATCGGTAGCCTGATGTCGCGGCTGGTTTCTCGGGGAGCCGGACTACGATGACGGGATCTCGCCATCTTTTCAAAGGCCTGGAGCTCGTACTGCACACCTGGTCTTTCAAAGGCTTTCACGGCGTTACCGATAGCACGAGTCCCGACCGAGTTTGCGGTGACCCGCACCTACCGAAATGTGAAACACACCCCGATTTACCAGCTAAATCGCTCCAAATCCTCGTGCTATCGATAACGCGGTCGCTTATCCGACTGCAGGTTTGCGGCCGATCCGCTATAAGCGGCCTTTCAAAGTGAAGCTGGTGGGAGCCCCGACGATGGATTCGCGAGAAGTCGCTCTCACCCAGGGCAAGCTGTTCGACTATCTCGACAGCCCGCTGCACGGCAAAGTCCGTGGCGAGCAGAGTATCATGGACTTTCCACTGTTCTCGTTAGCGAAGCGGCCTCAGATGGAGGCCATGACCTACGAGATGGACGGCGTCAAAATCGAGATCAAGCCCAGTTCGAGCGGTATCGCGACGATGTGGGATAAAGAGGTGCTGATCTACGTCCTGTCGTTGATGGTGCAGCATATTGGTCGGACCGGGGGTGAAGTACAGAATGTCTTCACCTTCAATGCACATGACTTCTTCCGGGCGACCGGCGTCGGACGCCCATCGAAGCGTGATTACGATCGCTTCATCGAAGCGCTCGGTCGTCTGCAGGGCACGCAGATCCGCACGAACATCAAAACTGGCACCGTGGGGACGAAGGGCTTCTTCTCCTGGTTCGCGGAAGCGCAGGCGACCACTCGCGAAACGGCGAGCGGCGTCGATCAACTCATGCCGGTCCGCGTCCAGCTCTGTGACTGGCTCGTCCGCGCGGTCTCGCGTGACAGCCGTATCTATGACTACCACAACGACTATTTCCGTCTCGGCCCGATCGAACGACGCCTTTTATGAATTGGCGCACTGCTACTGTCGTGATGAAGAATATGAAATGCCTCTGGAAATGCTGGGTGCGAAAATCGGCTCCACGTCGCCGCTCCGCACGTTGAAAAGTCAGCTGAAGAAGATCGCGGCCGAGAATAAAATGCCCAGTTACTCAATCGAAGTGCGGGAAGTTGTTCCGGAAGTCCCTGCGCGGGATAAACTAGGCCGACGGGTCGGGAAGCCCGAGACGGTCGTCGTGATGAAGCCCAAGGATCGTTTGACAGGAGGTCGAGCCGCGTTGGCCGCCTGATATAGATCCATATGCCTGACGTCCTGCGCGACTAGCTGCGGCAGACGCGTCCCGTCCGGCTTTGGAAGATGGCTTAGCGGTAGCGATGCTTCGTCGGGCACAAGGCGTTCAGAGGAGAGGGAGCCTTCGGCTTGTTGCTCCGGTGATGATCACCGGGCGACAAGAAGGAAGCCCTCGATGCGCACCTCAGCCGCAGCTCTCGAACTCGACTTCACCGAACCCTCGATCACGGCCGCCAAGGCGGTCGCCGACACCATCGCCAGGAATGGTTCGCTCCAGCGCGACACGCTGCTGTGGGTCATGGAGCAAGCCTATGGCGGATCCTCGGCCGACGGTCGTTGGTCGCTACGCGACGCTTACGACATGCTCGAACTCGCCGAGGTCATGCACCTAGCGAAGGCCGACCTGCCATCCACTCCGGGCGATTGCCTTGGCGCACTGACCGCGCTGGTCGCCGGCCTGCCCACGCATACCGTTCGCAGCGAAGAGCAAATCGAGCTCCAGCAATTCTCCACCCCTGCCCCGATCGCCTACCTCGCTGCGCTCGCCGGTAGAATCGCGGCCACGGATCTGGTCCTCGAACCGTCTGCCGGGACAGGCCTGCTCGCCGCCTTCGCGCACCGCGCCGGTGCGCGCCTGATCCTCAACGAGATAGATCCGGCGCGCGCTGAGATGCTCGCTGCCGCGTTCCCGGGCGTCGCTGTCACGCGGCACGACGGCGAGCTGATCCACGATCTACTCGAACCAACGATTCGGCCAACGGCCGTCCTCATCAATCCTCCCTTCTCGCGCAGCATCGGTCGCCACGCCGACCGCCAAGCAGCGTTCCGGCATCTTCGCGCCGCCTTGATGCGTCTCGGCACCGGAGGCCGTTGCGCCGCCATCCTGCCCGGCCGCGTCGATACATCGAGCCGCGCCTGGGCCAAGGCGACCGAGGGCTGCACGCTGACGCTGCACCTCGAACTGCCGGCGAACGCCTATGCGAAGCATGGCACCAGCCAGACCGTGAAGATCATGGTGTTGGAAAAAGGTACCGGCATGCGGCCGAACTGATCCGCTGCGCGACGCTCGCCGAGGCGCTCGCGGCGATCGCGGCAAAGGCCGCTTCCCCCGTATCCGCGCCTGTCCCGCGCACCGCCTCGCTGCTCGCGCGCCCTGCAGGGCGCAGCTCGCTGCTTGGCGGTCTCGCGAATAAACCGCGCCTGAGCGCACCGCCCGCAAAAGCCGCGCGGTCGCAGACCGCGACCCCGATCGATTACACCGTGTTCGCCGAGCCACTCCCGACCGGCGAGTCTGTCGGTGTGTACCTGCCATACCGGCCGAGCCGGATCGCGATCGTCTGCGCATCGGCGCATCCAACCGCTCTGGTGGAATCGATCGCCATGGGCTCGATCACAGCGCCACGGCCGACCTACATCCCCACGCTCCCGCACGCCGTCGTCGATGCGAAGACGCTCTCCGACGCGCAGCTCGAGACGTTGATCTATGCCGGCGACGCCTTTGAGCGCGACATTCCCGGCCTGTTCAAACCTGTCGAGGAGGGGCTCTCGATCGCACCGTCCGAGGATGGCCGCCCATACCGGACCGGCTTCTTCCTCGGTGACGGCACCGGCGCCGGCAAGGGCCGCCAGGTCGCCGCTATCATCCTCGACCAGTGGCTGCGCGGCCGTCGCAAGCACATCTGGGTCTCCAAGACCGAGACGCTGCTCGAAGATGCGCGTCGCGACTGGACCGCCGTTGGCGGTCTCGCGCTCGACATCCAGCATCTCAACCAGTGGAAGCTGGGCTCGCCCGTAGGCGCGGCCGAAGGCGTGCTGTTCCTCACCTATGCGACGCTGCGCTCCAATCGCGGTGACAAGGGAACGCGGCTCCAGCAGATCCTTGAATGGGTTGGCGACGACTATGACGGCATGATCGTTTTCGACGAGGCGCACGAGATGGCCGGTGTCGCAGGTGGCGAAGGCAGCTTCGGCACCAAACAAGGCTCCGACCAGGGCATCGCCGGCGTCCGTCTCCAGAACCTCCTCCCGCGCGCCCGCGTCCTCTACGTCTCCGCGACCGGTGCATCCGACGTCAACAATCTTGCCTATGCAACGCGGCTTGGCCTGTGGGGTCCGGGCACGGCGTTTGCCGATCGCCGGACCTTCGTCGACTCCCTGCGCCGGGGCGGTATCGCCGCGCTGGAGCTGATCGCGCGCGACCTGAAAATGCAGGGCCTCTACGTCTCGCGCGCGCTGAGCTTCGCCGGTGTCGAATACGATATCCTCCAACACAACCTCACACTAGACCAGATCGAGGTCTATGACGCCTATGCCGATGCGTGGGCGATCATCCACAGCAACCTGCGCGCGGCGCTGGACGCGACCCGCGTGACGGACAGCTTCTCGAACGACACCTATAACAGCGGCGCCAAGGCGGCCGCGCTGTCGATCTTCGAGTCCACCAAGCAGCGTTTCTTCTGCCAACTCCTGATCGGCATGAAGCTGCCCTCACTCGTTCCCGCGATCCGCGCCGATCTCGCGCGCGGCGAGAGCGTGGTGATCCAGCTCGTCTCGACGTCCGAGGCGATGCTTAACCGGGCACTGGCCGCGCTGACCGTCGAAGAACGCGCCAATCTCGACATCGAGCTTTCCCCCCGCGAGTTCCTCATGTCGTACCTCACGGCCGCCTTCCCGGTGCGGCAGATGAAGACCTTTGTCGACGAGACCGGCAAAACCCGTTCCGAACCAATGTCGGACGAAGACGGCCGCCCCGTCTTCAGCCAGGAGGCGCTCGAGATGCGCGACAACCTCCTCGAGCAGCTCTGCGCACTGCCCATCGTCGGGTCCGCGCTCGACCATATTATCGGGCATTTCGGCACCGATGCGGTCGCCGAGGTCACGGGGCGTAGCCGTCGCGTCATCATGGACGCGCACGGTCGCCAGCGCGTCGAAAGCCGCTCGCCCCGTACCAACTTGGCCGAAACCGACGCCTTCATGCGCGGTGCCAAGAAAATCCTGATCTTCTCCGACGCTGGCGGCACCGGGCGCAGCTATCATGCGAGCCTGACGTGCGAGAACCAGTCGCGCCGCAATCACTACCTCCTCGAGCCGGGCTGGCGTGCTGACGCCGCCATCCAGGGGCTCGGACGCACGCACCGCACCCATCAGGCGATCGCACCGCTGTTCCGGCCGGTGTCGACCGACTGCCGCGGCGAACGTCGCTTCATCTCGACGATCGCACGCCGGCTCGACAGCCTAGGCGCGCTCACCCGCGGGCAGCGCCAGACCGGCGGTCAGGGCCTGTTCGACCCCCGCGACAATCTCGGAAGCGACTATGCCAAGGAATCACTCGAACAGTGGTTTCGCCTGCTCGCCAATGGCAAGCTTCGCTCGACCACGCTTGACCAGTTCCAGAAGCTCACCGGCCTCGAGCTGGAGGGCGAAGGTGGCGGCCTTAAGGAAGATATGCCGCCCATCCAGCGCTGGCTCAATCGCATCCTCGCGCTGCGCATCGCCATGCAGAATGCGATCTTCGACGAATATCTCGGGCTGATCGAAGCCCGCATCGAAGCGGCCAAGGATGCTGGCACGCTGGATCTCGGTGTCGAGAGCATCAACGCCGAGCGCATCACAATCCTCGACCGTAGCGTCATCCGTCGTGACGAGACCAGCGGTGCCGAGACCGAGATCCTCCGGTTGGAGACCGAGGAACGCTACAAGCCGCTCGCGCTCGCGTCCGCGTTGCAGATCCTCGACGAGGACTCCCGTCCGATGGTGAACCGGAAGTCGGGCAAGGCCGCGATTCGGAGCAGCACTTATTCGCTGACCGACGACGATGGCGAGATCGTGCGCCGCTACGAGCTGGTCCGCCCCACGCGTACCGAACGGATGCGTCAGGATCTTCTTGTCGAGACGATGTGGGAGGAGGCGAGCGAGGAGGAGTTCTCGACATTGTGGCAGGCCGAGGTCGAGGAGATGGCGGGGAAAACCCGCACCAATACGCTCTACCTCGTCACCGGCCTGCTCCTACCGGTATGGGACCGCCTGCCCGACGATCACGTCCAGGTCTGGCGCTTGAACACCGATGACGGCCAGTCCTTCCTTGGCCGCATCGTCCCTGCCCCGCTCGTCGCCAAGCTCGCGGACGCTTTCGGCATCGCGGCGACCATCACCGTCTCGGGTGCCGAAAACGCCAAGCACGTCATGACGAGCGGCGAGATCGCGATCGTGGGCGCATACAGGCTGAAGCGCAGCCTGGTCGCCGGCCAGCAGCGCCTCGAGCTACTCGACTGGCCTCACACGCGACTGCCTGAGCTGAAGGCCGCCGGGTGCTTCACCGACATCATCCAGCACAAGACGCGGATGTTTGTACCCGTGGCCAGCGCTGCAGCCGTGATCGACCGCATCATCGCCTGACGAACCAACGACTTCCTCCCCGCTCGATCGAAGGGAGGGGAGGGAGCCTTCGGCTTTGTGAGCTTGATGAGCAGGCTTGCGCGACCGTCTGACGCGGCGCGCCAATTCCAGATGGAGACGACCGGTGATCCAGTCCGTGAAGGTCAAGAACCTTTCGCTGTCGAAAGACAATGTGCGCAAATCCAACCGCGAGGTCGGCATCGACTCCCTCGCCGCTAACATCGCTGCCCAGGGGTTGTTGCAGAACCTCGTCGTTACCCCGCTCAAGAAGGCGGGCACGTTCACCGTCAAGGCAGGCGGTCGCCGCCTTCGGGCGCTTCAGCGCCTGATCGAACAGGGCGCCCTCCCCGCTGACCACACCGTCCCGGTCCTGGTACTGAGCGATGACGACAACGCGACCGAGGCGAGCCTTGCCGAGAACTTCCAGCGCGTGCCGATGAACCCGGCCGACGAATGCACCGCGTTCAACTTCCTGATCCAGAAGGGCATGACCGCCGAGGACGTCGCCAAGCGTCAGGGCGTCACCACCCGCTTCGTCGAGCAGCGTGTCCGTCTCGCGGAACTGGCACCGTGCGTCTTTGAGGCGCTCGCGGCCGGCGAGATCACCCTCGGCGTGGCGCAGGCTTACGCCGTCACCACCGATGTCGACCGTCAGGCCCGCGTGTTCACGCAGATGAGCAACTCGTACTATGGCGATAATCCCGACAATATCCGCCGCGCCATCCTCAACGGCACCGTCAAGGCGAACGACGCCAAGGCCCGCTTTGTCGGTCGCGATGCCTATGTCGCCGCAGGCGGACGTATCGAGGGCGACTTGTTCGCGACCGAAGGCGATGAGAACTGGATCGACGTCGACCTGATCGAGATGCTCGCCGCCAAGAAGCTGGAAGCGGCCGCTGCCGAGCTGGCGCAGGCGGAAGGTCTCGCGTTCGTAACGCCGATCGCGGCGACGCACGTTCCCTACGACCTCGAGCGCCAGCTGCACGAGTTTCACGCCCCTGCCCGCGCCCTCACCGAGGACGAGACCGCGCGTGTCGAAGTTCTGTCGGCCGAGAACGACACGCTGATCGACCAGCTCGAGCAGGAACTGCCCGACGGCAGCGCCGAAGCCGAGGCGGCGAACGCGCGCATCGAGACGATTGAGCGGGAACTGGAGACCATCGAGGACGCCCGGCACGAGATCGATCCGGCGCTGAAAGCGCAGATCGGGACGTTCGTCTATATCGGGGGCGATGGCGAACCTCGCGTCCACACCCGCCTCTTCAGCGAAAAGCCGGTCGTGGATCCGAACGCCCCGCCCAAGGAGTCGGGCGGTGCAACCGGGGACCGCGATGCCGGCGACGCCGAACAGGGTCCGAAGCTCAGCGCCACGCTGGTCGATGAACTGGCGACGCAGCGCCGCCAGATCCTCGTCGCTCATATCGCCAGCGACCCGGGACTCGCACTCGACCTGACCATCTTCCTGATGGCGCAGAACGTGGTGTTCGAGCAGGCCCACATCCCGACCCACTCGACGCTGAAGTCGAGCGCCGCGGGCTTCCCGATCTTCGCCTTCCGCGACGAGGGTTCGATGGCGTCGCAGACGATCGACGACCAGCGCCAGCGGCTCGACACGAGCTGGGCGGGTCTGCCGACCATGACCGCGCGCTTCGACACCTTCCGGGCGCTCGACGACGAGGCCCGGGGCGCTTGGGTTGCATACTCGATAGCACGAACTCTCGAACCGACGCTCAACGTCGCCGAGGGCTATCGGAGCAACGGCTTCCACGACCATCTCGTCGCCTCCTCGACATTCAGGTCGAGAATTGGTGGCGCCCGACGGCCGAGAACTTCTTCGGCCGGGTGAAGAAGACCGTCATGCTCGACGCGCTCGAGGAAATCGGAGGCCCGATCCTGCGCGGCCGCTACAAGGACGCCAAGAAGGGCGACCTTGCCGGCACCTGTGCCTCGCTGTGCAACGGTCAGGGAATCGTCGAAGCCGAAATCCGCGAGAAGGCGACGGCCTGGTTGCCCGACGCGATGCGTTTCGAGGGACAAGAGAAGGCGGCGCGCACGCCGCTGCGCTCCAGCTTCGTCGATGACGAAACCGGCATCGATCCGGACGACGACGAGGATACCGATCTCGACTCCGGTGACGACGCAGTGATCGATCACGAGGAAGAGGAGGATTTCAGCCAAGCGGCCTGACGCCGGCTTGCACGTTTCGAGGCAACTGGGGGCGGCACTTCGCGCAAGTGTCGCCCCTCTTTTTGTGACCCGGCACCGCCCTTCCAGAGGGGAGGATGCCCACGCGGGTTTGCCTCAATTCAATCAGGAGAACGATCGTGGCACAGACCACCGACAAGCCCTCGCCTGCCGACATCATCACCAACACCATCATCGACAAGCTCGAAGCCGGGGTCCGTCCCTGGGTCAAGCCGTGGCGGCCCGGCCTTGGCGGCCGTCCACTCCGCGCGACCGGCGACCCCTACAAGGGCATCAACTGCTTCTGGCTGTGGCTGTGTGCCGAGGGCTCAGGCTACAACTCGCGCACCTGGATGACGTACAAACAGGCGCAGGCCCTTGGCGGCCAGGTCCGCGAGGGCGAACGCTCGCAGATCGCGATCTTCTACAAATCCTATAGCAAGACCGTCGAATCCGTCGTCACCGGCGACACGACCGACGAGATGCGGCGCGTGCTGCGCTCCTACGCCGTGTTCAACTGCGACCAGATCGACGGGCTGTCTCCTGACTTCTACCCGAGCCCTGTCAGCATCGTGCCCCCGGCCGATGCGCTCCACGAGCGCGCGCAGCGCTTCCTCGATGCGCTGCCGGCAACCGTCCACACGCGCGGCGATCGCGCGTTCTACGACCGCACCGCCGACAGCATCACGATGCCGCCCGTCGAGCTATTCTCGACCCGCGCCTACCACGCCGCCACGCTCGCCCATGAGGCTGGCCACTGGACCGGCCATCCCGACCGGCTCGATCGCACGTTCGGCAAGCGCTTCGGCGACGACGCCTATGCGTTCGAAGAGCTTTGCGCTGAGATGACCTCAGCGCTGCTAGGTGCCGATCTCGGTCTGCCGACGTCGCATATGGACGACCACGCCGCTTATATCGGTTCGTGGTTGAAGGTGCTGCGCAAGGACAGCCGCGCGATCATGACCGCCGCTGCGAAGGCCGAAGCCGCAGCCGGCTATCTGCTCCGCGCGACCGGGCTCGACGCCTCGGCCGAGATCGAGGAACAGAACCGTGAAGCGGCATGACCGATCCGGCCGCCCTCCCCGACCTCGGCGCCTACCGGCGCTTCGTCGTGGCGTTCAGCGGCGGCAAGGACAGCCTTGCCGCCCTGCTCCACCTCCTCAATCTCGGCGTGCCGGCACACGCGATCGAGCTGCATCACCATGATGTCGACGGCCACGGCCCGACCTTCATGGATTGGCCGTGCACCCCCGCCTATGTCCGCGCGATCGCCGAGCATTTCGGGATCGCGCTCTACGTCTCGTGGCGCGAGGGCGGCTTCGCGCGCGAGCTGGTGCGCGACGACGCGCCGACCGCGCCGATCGCGTTCGAGACGCCGACTGGCATCGGCCGTGCCGGGGGCAACGGCCCTGCCGGCACGCGCGGGCTCTTTCCCCAGCGTCTCCCGATCTTCGGGTGCGCTGGTGCAGCCCCGCTCTGAAGATCGACGTCCTCGCCGCCGCGATCCGGAATCAGCCGCGCTTCCTCGATGGCCGCACGCTGGTCATCACCGGCGAGCGCGCCGAGGAAAGTCCCTCGCGTGCGCGCTATGCGACGCTTGAGCCGCATCGCACCTCCACCCTCGCGCGTGCGGTCGATCATTGGCGCCCGGTCCATGACTGGACCGAGCGCCTGACCTGGGACGCGATCTCGCAAGCGCGCATCCGCCCCCACCCGGCCTACGTCCTCGGATGGGGGCGTCTGTCGTGTCGAGCCTGCATCTTCGGCTCGCCCGACCAATGGGCGACACTCCGGCTCGTCTTCCCTGCCGCTTTCCGACGGGTTGCGGCTCGCGAAGTCGCGAGCGGGAAGACGATCCATCGCTCGTTCACCGTCACGCAACTCGCTGACCGCGGCACGGCGTTCCCGGCTGCGACGCTCCATCCCGACGAATTGGCGCAAGCCGATGATCCGGTCTGGCGTCTCTCGATCCTGGCGGATCGCTGGACGCTCCCCGCCGGCGCATTCGGCGACCATGCAGGAACGCCATGAACGCCGCCACGCGCGTCGATCTCATGGACCTGCTCGGTCCCACGCGGGAAGACCCGCTGTGGGAAGCCGAGAAATCGGGATGGCGCTGCTTCGTCATGGGCAACGACCGATGCCATTATCGCCGAGGGAGCAAGCTCCGCACGGCTTGGCAGTCCGGCTATGATGCAGCCTCACGATCGCCCGATCCTGTCGGCCGGATGCTCTGACCAAGGCCCCGTCCACAGAGGAGAGGGAGCCTTCGGCGTTTTGAGCGCGCCCTGGCGCTCAGGAGGTCCGCCATGCTCTACGACACCCACTACCGCCACAACGAGGCGCTTTCTCCCGACGCTCTGGGCACCCTGCCCGCAGCGCTCCACGCCCTAAACGTGGGCGTCGACGACTGCCGGCGTGCCGGCAAGCCGATCGACTGCGATGCGTCGATCCTGCTGCTGATCCGCAACCTGGCGTCCGTCGCCGAACGTGGTGCGCCCAGCACCAACGAACTGCGCCTGCGCTGTGCGGAAGACCGCAACAGCGTCATCGCCGGATCCGCGCTGCTCGACATCGCCGGCAACAGCGTCGCCGGCGATGCCGGTGCTAAACGGACCTTCCATCGACAGGCACGCCTCGCGCTTGCTTCCCTCGCCGAGGCCATCGGCCTCGAGGCGCATGACATCCGCATCGACACCGACATGGGCGGGATCGCGGACGACGGAACGACCGAGCTGCGCCACGCGGACCTCTCGATCCGCGTGCGGCCGCACAGCTTCCTCCCCGACAGCGAGATCACCTTCAACCGCTGCCGGGGCGGCGAACACGCCGGCCCCGTTCAACGCGCGCCGATCGCCGAGCTGCTGGACGTGAGCACGTTCCAGCGCCGGCTTACCGCGACGGTTGGCGACGTTGGCGCTCCGCGCCTCGCCGCTGCCGCCTGATTCTCACATCACCGGAGACTTATCATGGGTTGGCTCTTTATGCGCGATATGGGCGGCTACGCCACCCCGCGCTCGTATCTCGACAACCAGTTCACCTACCGCCGCGACACGCATCGTCTGACCGTGCTGGCGTCCGCCATGGTCGGATCGACCTACTACGCCGCTTGCGAGCGCCTCGCGGACGACGCCGAACGGATCGTGTTCGGCATCGTCTGCCTCACCAAGACCAGCACCGGCGCGCGCGACGGCTGCACGTTCGGGTACAAGGATAGTGCGCCGTTGTGGCGCTGAAAGGAGTATCAGTAATGATGAGGTAAGTTGAGGAAACCTCTGCCCGCCAAGCTAACCTTGGGTTCGAAAGACCTGAAATCCGGAAACGGACAGGGGACAACAGCATGCTTGGAGTAAGGCCGAATGCGTTCCAGTCGTAAAGGAGCGATGCCGGTCAGGGCAAGACGCGTAAGGTGAAAGCTACACTGCTTAAATCCCAGTCTGCAGCGTTTTATATAGCGGAAGCTGGCGAAAGCGACTGACACGCCAGTCCCGGACGATGGCAAGAGTCTCATGTCTTGGCTCTTTGCTCCTCAGCCCGTCCGGCGCGCCTCTCGTCGAGGGGTTTAGTGGATGAACGGGACACCTAACCGCGTCGTATCTCCGATCAGTGTAACTACGGGATGCCCTAAACAGGCGGCTTCGGCCGACCTGCATGGGTACGGAGCCGCCATAGTACTCAAACGCCCGGGGTAATGCCTGGGACAGCTTCCCAGTCGGGGAGACGGTGCATCCGCATAAGGAACGGGCGACCGGGCCGAAAGCGGAGACCGCCGGGGGAAGGGCGGCAGTTGCGATACTTCAACCGAAATCATGGGGTGTGCTGATGCTACCTGAAACTGTGATGGCCCGGTTGGAGGCCATTCCGACGCTGGCAGCGTCGGGCAAACGAGTAAATGGGCTTCATCGTCTGATGGGGTCTCGGCTTCTCTGGGAGCAGGGACTCAAGAAGATCGTCTCCAATCGGGGGGCGATGACGCCGGGTGTCGATGGCGAGACCTTCGCGGACTTCGGTCCGGAAGACCTCGACCCATTGATCGCCAGTGTGGTGGCTGGAGCCTACAAACCGAAACCAGTGCGTCGGGTGTTCATCCCGAAGGGCAAGGGTAAGCGGCGTCCGCTGGGGATACCCACGCGCGACGACCGCCTCGTCCAGGAGGTGGCGCGCCAACTCCTCGAAAGGATCTATGAGCCGGTGTTCTCGAACGCCTCGCATGGATTCCGGCCGAGGAGATCGTGTCACACGGCGCTTGAACACGTTAAAGCCGTCTGGACGGGCGTGAAATGGCTTGTTGACGTGGATGTCGCTGGGTTCTTCGAGAACATTGACCATGACGTCCTGCTCAAGCTGTTGCGGAAACGGATCAACGATGAAAAGTTCGTTGGCCTGATCGGTGACATGCTGAAGGCGGGCGTCATGGAGGGGCGGACGCATAATCCGACCTACAGCGGCACTCCACAGGGCGGGATCGTGTCTCCAATCTTGGCAAACATCTACCTGCATGAGCTCGATGAGTTCATCGCAGGCCGGATAGCCGCCTTCGAGAAGGGAAAGGTCCGTGCCACGAACCCGGAGTACGGGAGAGTGGCAGCACGCATCGCTAAAAGGCGAGCGCGGCTCAAGCGTCTACAGGCCAGCGATAACGCTGACTTGGCAGCGATCGAGGTCTTAATCTCCGAGATCAAAGCTTTGTCGAAACAGATGCGTACCTTGCCGTCGCGAGACGCCATGGACGCCGGATATCGCCGACTTCGCTACTGCCGGTATGCTGATGATTTCCTTATCGGTGTGATCGGTAGCAAAGACGATGCACGACGTATCTTCGCGGAGGTTGGGTCGTTCCTGACCACCGAGTTGGCACTGAGCGTATCCGAGGAGAAAAGCGGTATTCGAAAGGCGAGCGATGGAGCTGCCTTCCTCGGTTACGAGGTGCGAACCTATACGGGACGTCAATGGACAGTGCGGAGCCAGCGCGGCTCGCAGCACTTCAGCCGTCGGCCTCCGTCAGAGGTGATGCAACTCAGCGTTCCTTGGGAGAAGGTATTCGGGTTTGCCGCAAGGAAGGGGTATGGTGACATGGCTGTATTGAAGGCCAAGCATCGAAACATCCTTCTTAGCTGTAGCGATGTCGAGATCGTCCTTGCATATAATGCCGAACTACGGGGGTTTGCGAATTATTACGCCTTGGCGAGGGACGTGAAGCAAAAGCTCAACAGGCTGGAGTTCATCCAACGCTGGAGTATGTTCAAAACCATGGCCAGCAAGCACAAGAGTAGCGTACGTGCTGTTGCCGCCCGCATGAGGTCGGGGCAGGAATATCGCGTCGACTATTTGGTCGACGGCCAGCCTCGGTCGGTTAAGGTCTGGAAGCTGATGTATTTGGACCGTGGGTGGGTAGATAAGGCCAAGGTGGATATCCCACCGCGGACTCAAATCTATTCCCATTCACGGACGGATTGGGTCGATCGTCAGAACGCCAAGCAATGCTCGGCGTGCGGGCGGACGGACCGTCCGTGTCAGGTTCATCACGTCGAAGGGTTGGCCGATATTGCACAACGTGGTTTCGCTGCGGAGATGAAGGCTGCGCGGTTACGCAGGACGAGAGTCCTGTGCGACCTGTGTCATGTTGACCTACACCGTGGACGCTTGTCCGATACCCGGAACATGAATGGTATTATCGCAGCGGAGAGCCGTATGCAGTGAAAGCTGCACGTACGGTTCGGCGGGGGGGTCAGGGCTGACTCTTTGAGCAGCACCAACCCTACCCGACTGGATGAAACGGTCGGGCCGAACGAGAGCGAGTGTCCGGCTGCGATCCTCGACGAGCTGACCGCCACGGACAGCGAATATGCCTTGGCCTGGCGCGCGCGGTGCCGCGCCAACCTGCTCGCGAAGAAGCTCGACCGGGCCAAGCCGACCCCGAAGCCTGGGCAGATCATCATCTTCGATGAGCCCATGCGCTTCAGCGACGGCAGCGACCGCAGCCGCTTCGAGGTGGTTGCTAACCCCAAGGGCAAGACGCCGCTGTTCCGCGACCCGGAAAGCCGCGCGATCTGCCGCATCCCGGCGTTTCGCAAGCGCGCCTACCGCATCGTTCATGCGGCGATCATCGTCCGGGATACGACCAATGGTTGATCGCCCGCCCGTCATCGCGGCCTGGGGGGTCGGCGTCGACTCCACCGCCATGATCGTCGAACTCGCCGAACGCGGCGAGCCCATCGACATGGTTCTCTTCGCCGATCCCGGCGCCGAGAAGTCAGCGACCTATGCGTTCATCCCCGTGTTCAGGGCCTGGATGTCGGAACGAGGCATCCCGTCCGAGATCGTCCGCTACCAGCCCCGCAACTTCAAACACTGGCCGCCCTATGCGGCATCGCCGAGAACATGCTGACCAACGCCACCCTGCCCTCCGTGGTCTTTGGTGGGGGGTCGTGCAGCCAGAAATGGAAGGCGGCCCCGCAAGATGCCTGGACCGCCCAGTGGGAACCGGCGCGCCGCTGCTGGGACGCAGGCGGGCGCGTCGTCAAGCTGATCGGCTACGACGCCTCTGGACGCGACACGAAGCGTTACCAGCACGCGGTCGGGTGCGAGGATCCTCGCTACGCATACCGCTACCCCTTGCGGGAATGGGAATGGGCGCGCGCCGACTGCGAGGCGCGCATCGCGCGCGCCGGTCTCCCCGTCCCGCCCAAATCGAGCTGCTACTTCTGCGGCAGCATCAAGCCCGACGAGGTGCTGGAGCTTTCAACCGAGGAGCTGCGCATCATCGTATTGATGGAAGCACGAGCCAAGCCTCGCCTCCGCAATGTCGAGGGCCTGTGGCGCAGGCCGGTGCTTGGCCGTCGCGGTGCGACGCCGCGTCCCGGCAGCATCACCGAGTTCATCCGCGATCGCGGCCTCCTCTCACCCGCCGAAGTCGACCGCATCATCGAGGACGCGCCGACCGCGCTACTCGATTTTCAGGCCGCGCAGGCCGCACTTCTCCCTGAGCAACGCGTCCCGATGGGGCGCTGGCTCAACGACTTTCATCGCGCGTCCGACGCGCTGGCCGAAGACTATCACCATGGTACTGAGATTCCGGCGAACTCTGCACTGAACCAGCACTGACTGCCTGTGGCGTCACCTTTGCCGAGGGACACGAGGACCACGGATGGACGATGGCGCTGTAGGTTCTGGCGCATCTCGATCGCGATTGGAACGTCGGCGATCACGCTCGCGAGATCAGCAGTGTCCTCTCCGCTGGTCGCTTCGAGGCCCGCGTTCACGATGGCTGGCCCCCTCTCGCCTTTTCGGTCGAGCGTCCTCGCTACGAACGACCCGAACCGCTTGGGTCACCCATTTTGCCAACCTTCAGGAGCCGGGTTCCATGATGACCTTTGCCGGCCCCTGAGCGAATACCCTGCCCATTACCGTGCGGAAATCACGGTCGAGGCGGAAGATGTGGTCAGCGCTTGCCGCTCCGCTTGTCGATGCGTCGCATACGACCGACCGGTGGAAGAGCCTCGATACGGAGCATCCCACTTATGTCAGCGCTTGTCGCTGAAGGTGCGGTCGTCGATCCTTGGCGCTTTGTCCCCGATGGCGGCGATGTCTCCGTCCTGCCCGTCCCGGGCCTGTTCTCGCAAGCTGCGGCGTGCGCGGGCTATGCCGCGACCCGGTGCGAGGATCTGGTCGACCAGCTCCGCATCATGATCGATGCGATCGGCGCCGATGGAGCGCCCACGGATCACCCCAGCGGCCATGGTCCGCTTGTGTGCAACGGGGCAGGCACTTCTCGAAGACGTTGCGACGTTCGGGTTGAGCCCCACTTCAACCGTAGCAGCAAGCGTGGTCACGTCTTCGCCCGACGCCACCTGACGCCCGACAGCCTTCCGCCAGAGGGATGCGGCACATGGGCGGCCGCGAGACCCCCGCAACCGCAAAATCCGGGCCGAGTTGCCGCTTTGCGGCTGCCCGCACCATCCCGGTTTTGCGGTTTCCCTGCGCTTCGCTCCGGTGCGGGCGCCTCTTATTCGGCCGCCCAGGAGGTGCGCATCCGGCGGATAGGCCGCCGGCCTCGATCAGATGAAGGGCTTGACCCCATGACCACTTCCCTCGCTGCCGCACTCTCCGCTCTGGAGCTTGGACACCTCGAACCCCGCGCCGAAGACGTTTCGGGCATGTGCCCGCCCTCGACCGACGCACTGGAGCAGACCACCACCGCCATCTGGAGCGACCTGTTCGCAACCCTCCAGAATACGTCGCTCGAACGCGACATCGAGGAGATGGGCTGGGGCCTGGTCAACCTCTTCCACCGGGCCGCGGCCAAGAAGCACGCGACGATCGACCGACTCACCGACGAGATCAGGCTCCTCCTGGCCGAGCAGGACGGTTCGGAGATCAACACCGCCAACCTCGAGGACAAGATCGACCTTGCCAAGAAGATCGAGGAAGCCGCCACCTGCTACGAACACATGCGCGACACCGCAGCGGCGCATTACATCCGCGAGACCGGCCGTTCCTGGATCCCGTCGACCGGCAACCGCATTTCGCTCGGGGTAACGTCGGCAATCGTTGATGGACGCGCCTTCCTTCAGGCTCGCCGGGAGCGGGTCCGCGACGCCAACACGGCACAGGGCACCCCGGTCGTGTTTGCCGGGGGACGGCTGACCTTCCGGACCAACGAGGACATGAAGTCGTTTGGCGACAATCTGCTGCGTACCCTGGGTGCGGTTCGGGAGCGCGTCGGCGACATGTATCTCGTCCATGGCGGCGACATGAAGGGGATCGAGCGCATCGCAGCTTCGTGGGCCGAACAGAACGGTATCCAGCAAGTCCGCTTCGGTCTCGATCGCAAGCTGGGTGATCGTGCCGGCTTCCGTCGCAACGAGCAGATGCTCTCGCTGAAACCTCGCTACGTCATCGCCTTCCAGGGTAACGGCGTGACCGAGCGTCTGGTCATCGACGCCAAGAAGGCCGGCATCCGCGTGGTCGATCGTCGCGGCCCGCTCGGCACCCCGCCCGCAGCTCAAAACGCTCAGCGCAAGCGAGAGATCGGCTGAGCTTCGGCTCGGCCGCTGGCAAAGCCAGCGGCCTCGCCCTTTGCGGCCTCCCCGCAGAAATCCACTTACTTCCACCCCATCGAGGAGCAAACCGATGCCTCGCCCAAACGGTTACAGACGGCTGCGTAAAGCTGGCGCTTCGCGCTTCGGCTGACGGCGACACCTACCACGTCGTCATGACGGACAACCACAGCGCTCCTCGCGCGCGCGGAACGAGGCTTTTCGAGACCGTCGCCGACTCCGGCCCCGGCCCCGGCCTCCCGCCCGAATGGTGAGGAAGCGGATCGCGCTATCGATGCCATGATCGGTCGTGCAGGCTTTCCAAGGCGAACAGCCGAGCGGTGATGACTGGTTCCTAAGGGCAATCTTGCGAAGGTTCGGGTGAATAGTGTCGCGACCAGCGCGCTATTCCGCTTCGCTCCACCCAGCCCCTAGCCGGTCTTGGCCTGTTCGGGTGACGCTCGACTGACGGGGCTTATCGCGCCCAAATCGCGATTCCGACGCGGAGCGGTTCCTTGGGGCGAGGCCGGAGCCTGCCCCGGGGGCCGTGTTCCTCCCGGACAGGACGCACGCCACCTCCACCGCGTTGGTCTCTGCGCCGGCTTCGCCGCGTTGTGCCAGGTGGGATGCACTGCCGGCAGGCACGTCAGCCGCGCTTGGTTCCTGCCGTCCGGGGGACGCTGCGCAGCACGAACCCCCCATCGTCATCTCGACACGCACGACGCGCGCGCGCCGTGACGGCGAAAGGCGGCACCAAGGTCCACGCCGCAACCATCATCCTTCACGACAGGCACCGGCGCAGGGGGCGAGCACCAGCGAGGGAGGGGGTCAGAGAGCGCCTGGATAGCGGAACTACGCACAGTGACACTGCCGGACGAGCGACGCGACAAGGGCGTCCTGCTTCACGGTTCCATGTCCGTTGCCCGCCGGTGGGGGTCCATCCCCTCTCTTTCCTGAACGACCTAATCCGGCCGTCCACCCCCTCCAACCCGCGATCATTCGGGCCGAGTTGCCGTGTGCCACGGCTGCCCGCACCACCTCGGATCGGGTTCCCCTGCGCGTCTTCGCGCTTTCGGTGGAGAGGGCGTCCTGGCCGTCTTTTTTGGTGTTCAGTCGAGGGGACGGACCCCCCGGCGAGCAAAAAAAGGAACCTCGAAATGCAGAACCTCGTCATCCTCGCCGGCAACGTCGGCGCCACGCCTGAAGTCCGCACCACCCAGGGCGGCACCAAGATCACCAACTTCTCCCTCGCCACCTCGCGCCCCAAGCGCGACCAGGACGGCAAGACCATGAAGGATGGCGAAGGTCGCCGGGTCGAGGACACCGAATGGCACCGGATCACCTGCTTCAACGGCGTCGGCAAGACCGTCGCGCAGTATGTCGAGAAGGGCCAGAAGGTCATGGTCCGGGGCCGCATCCACTACACCCGCTGGACCGACGATCAGAACATCGAGCGCTACGGTGTCGAGATCATCGCCGACGAAGTGACCTTCCTCTCCTACGGCAAAAGCCGCCAGGAACGCCAAGGCGCCGCGCAGGACGATGAGGCGGATGACGTCCCCTTCTGAGGGAGGCAGTACGGGCCCGGAGCTGACGCTCCGGGCCTCTTTTAGCGTTCACCGGCCAATCAGGACCGCAAGGTCATAAGTTCACGAAGACGCAGCTACACCGCGCGCTTGAGCTGTTCGAGTTGCTTGTTGTCCGGCAGCTTCTCCGTGAGATGTTGCTGGAGCATGCGATCGTCGAAAAGGCTTGCCGATGCACGTTGCTTTGTCGGGCATGTCCCACGGACATGGCGTCACGTTGCCGCTTGTGAGCACGATCTCGATCCAGGGCCAATACTCGGCAACGTAATGGGTTCGCGCGAACCCGTCGCTGTCGCCGGGCATCGCCACGTCGGAGAACATCAGCGTCACACCGTCGGCCTCATCGCCCAGGAAGGCCTTAGCCTCCTCGCCCGTACCCGCTTGATGAAAGTGAAAACCCGCTCCCTCCGGAATGTCGCACGCATGCCTGAGAATGAGCGGATCGTCGTCGACTACCAATGCATAGAGGACGGTAGGGATCGCCATCAGTCTAAAGCCTTATCATAAAGCCGGGTAGTCTGGGTGGTCGTGTCCCCGCTGGTGGTGTAGCTCAGCGGTAGTGAAGCTGACCGGCCGCGCGCCATCCCCGAGCGCTGTAGCGGCCGGTCAGGTTCACGGGTGGCCATCGAAGATCTTCGGATAGGTTGGGGTTGCGAAACTCAACTAACGGAGACCTTCGATGACCGATGATACGATGAACCTGCAGGCGCTGGTGGGAAAGAGCGCGGATGCAGATTTCCTGCGCGAGATGATCGGCTTTGCCGCGCAGCGGCTCATGGACCTGGAGGTCGGCAACCTGACCGGCGCGGGTTATGGCGAGAAGAGCAGTGACCGCCTCGCGCAACGTAACGGTTACCGCGAGCGGGACTGGGAGACGCGGGCCGGCACCGTTGAATTGCGCATCCCCAAGCTGAGGACGGGCAGCTACTTTCCCGCCTTCTTGGAGCCCCGGCGCCTTTCAGAAAAAGCGCTGACCGCGGTGGTCCAAGAGGCGTACATCCAGGGCATCTCGACCCGTTCGGTCGACGACCTGGTGAAGGCCATGGGTATGAGCGGCATCTCGAAGAGCCAGGTGAGCCGGCTTTGCGAGGAGATCGACGTCCGCGTGAAAGCGTTTCTTGACCGGCCTATCGAGGGCGACTGGCCGTATGTCTGGGTCGACGCCACCTATCTGAAGGTCCGTCGGGCCGGTCGCATCGTCTCGGTCGCGGTCACCATCGCGGTCGGCGTGAACGGTGACGGCAGGCGCGAGGTGCTCGGCATGGCGATCGGTGCGTCGGAGGCCGAGACGTTCTGGACAGACTTCCTCCGCGGCCTCGCACGGCGGGGCCTACGCGGCGTGAAACTCATCATCTCGGATGCCCACGAGGGCATCAAAGCTGCCGTCTCACGCGTGTTCAGCGCCACGTGGCAGCGGTGCCGCGTACATTTCGCGCGCAACGCTACGGCCCATGCCGGCAAGAGCGGGCGGCGCGTCGTCTCGGCCTTCATCGCCACCGCGTACGCACAAGAGACGCCCGAAGCCGCCAAGGGTCAGTGGCGCAAGGTCGCCGATCAGCTCAGGCCCAATGTCCCCAAGCTCGCGAAGCTCATGGACACTGCCGAGGAGGACGTGCTCGCGTACATGTCGTTCCCGCCACAGCATCGCACCAAACTACATTCGACCAATCCACTTGAGCGCCTCAACGGCGAGATCAAGCGGCGCACCAATGTCGTCGCATCTTCCCCAACGAGGATGCCATCACCCGGCTGGTCGGGGGCCATTCTGCTCGAGCAAAATGATGAGTGGGCGGTTCAGCGGGGGCGCTACATGACACTGGAAAGCGTGACGCAATTGAGCGATGATCCCACCGTCACGTTGTCGTCCATGGCGGCGTGATCGACCCGGCCATGTCCGGAGATCAAAGCGGCTACGCCGCTGAAGCTACACCACGCGGTGGGACACGATCTCTTCCGCAGGAGCGACGAGGATATTCGAGCTATGGCAAGGGCGCAGCTTACCGCAACCAGTACTTCGGTTCGCGACCCGAAAACGGGTCGTTTTCAAATGGTTCGCGGCGTTGGTGCGCTCAGCGGCCGCCTTACGATGGAAAAGGGCGTAGATCTTACCAAACCGATCGCGTCCCAGGTGTTGAAGTGCGGCAGATCCCGCAAGAATGCTGCTCCGAACCTGTAGAGACGCCTCGTCGACAATAATTAACACGCTTGCCGGCCGGTCGATAATGTCGAACGAATGCGCGGTCGGAATAATCAATTAGCAGGCGGGGCCTGCCCTTTGGTCTGCGCTTTACGCTGCTCTGTGCCGGCGCCCCGGACCTCCAATAGGCTGCCGCCTTCGCGGGTGACAATCGCTAGGCCGACGCTGGTTGCCCTGGCCGGGCGGGCGTAAGGCACGGCTTGGCATTATAAGAACAGGTCATTGACCCTCCGGTCCGGCCTGTAATGCCTCAAGGATAGGGCAGCCCAAACCGTCCCCGCCGTGCTCACATCGCGCAGAGATCGCGACCAACGTCTTCTCCAATCGCGCCAAGTCGCGCAGCTTGGCGCGCACGTCGGCTAGGTGACGCTGAGTGAGCGCATGAGCTTCGCCGCAGGCTCGGATCCAGATCCGCCTAGACTCAGAAGCCCTCGCAGCTCGTCGATCGAGAAGCCGAGTTGACGACCGCGTAGGATAAACGCGAGTTGCGCCTCGTCGTCGGCCGAATAGAGGCGGTGTCCTGACTCTGTTCGATCCGGCGCGTTGAGCAGGCCGATTTTCTCGTAATGACGCACGGTCTCGATGTTGCATCTGAACCGCCGGGCAACGTCGCCGCGCTTCCTGGACCGTCCTCCAAACGCCATCGAAATACCTCTTGAACCTGTAGTTACTACAGACCCTATAATCTTTTCATACGAGAATCGGAACCTAGAATGGATCGACCATCAGCACCCGGCAGCCTCGGTGATCGCCGTGCCGGCTGGCTTGCCGCAGGCGGCATCGCGGGCGCGCTGCTTGCGTCGTCCTGCTGCGTGCTGCCTCTCATTCTCGTCTTGGTCGGCGTCAGCGGTGCGTGGATCGGCAATCTTGCTGTACTCGAGCCCTACACCCCGCTGTTCGCGGTCGTGACGTTGGGGCTGATCGCAGCAGGTCTGTGGCACGCCTATCATGGGCAGCCAACCAGATGCGCTGAAGGGGCCTGCGCCAGCACCCGTCGCCGGACGTTCACCCGGACAGTGCTCTGGCTTGGTGCCGTGCTGGTCATTCTCGCGCTTACCACCCGGTGGTGGGCACCCATTTTCTACTAGGAATTCCGATGAATCGACATCTTGTTCTCACACTCGCTGCGTTCTGCCTGCCCACAGCGGCCGTCGCCGCCCCTGAACGCAGCGCCACGTTTGCGGTCAGCAATCTCACATGCCCGACCTGCCCGATCGCGGTGAAGGCGGCGATGGGACGCGTGCCCGGCGTCAGCCATGTTACCGTGGACTTTTCGAGCAAGATCGCGACAGTAAATTACGACCCGGCGCGCGCGACGCCGGCTGGGATCGCGGCGGCCGCGACCAAGGTCGGCTATCCCGCACGGATTGCGACCCGATGAGCCGGGGGGCTTACGCGACGGCGATCGAACCAAAATCGACGATTACCTGTCCGGAGTGCGGACACGTTGAAACTGAGACGATGCCGACCAATGCGTGCCAATTTTTCTACGACTGCAAGGGTTGTGCCGCGGTGCTCCGGCCGAACGCTGGCGATTGCTGCGTCTACTGTTCGTTCGCCGACGTCCCATGCCCGCCCATTCAGGAAGCGCGGCTGACCGGGGGCGCGGCGAGTTGCTGCGGCTAGAGTTGCCGAAAAGAAATCAACAAGCACCAGGAAATGAGTTGCCGCTGAGTGGCACTGCTTGAGATCAGACAAACCAAGGGCCGCCCGTTTTGGGCGGCCCCGGCCTGTTAGTACCCTCTCGGGAAACGGATACGCCCGATAAGCGACCGCAGGTTCAATCCATATATAGGGCAGCGGAGGAGAACAACCGCGATACCTGCCTTGCGGCCCAACGGTCCGGCGAAACTGATCGCCAGGGCCTTTGTGCTTCTCTTAGGTCTCGCGAACTTGGCGGATCAATTTGATCGCCGGTGTCAACCCACCGCCTTGAAAGCACCATCGACCAAGCTGCCTCGCTCGACCTTACCGTTGAGCTTGCGGATCATCACGTCGGGATTGTCGCTGTCGAGCGAATAGAGGGGCACGTCCTTCTTGGCGTAAAGTCGGACACCGGCTTTTGCCAAACGTCCCGTTACCCACTCGAGCGCTTGGGTGCTGACCTTCACGTTGTGCTGGACCACCGCCTTGGAAGGCGCGGGTGCAGTCACCGTCACGCTTCCGAAGCGGGTCTTGCGCCTTCTTACCTTGCGCTTGCCGAGCTTAATGATCGCATCGGTCGCCATATCCTACCCTCCTGCGGCTAGGTTAAATCATCATCTCAGAATAACGCCTGTCTCTCTCCGCTACAGCAGGTCGCTTGATCGACGTCGATATCAAAGCACTTTCCACGATCGCCTCCGAAAGGCACCCAGCAGACGTTGCAGGTGTGCCACGTGGCACACTCTTCTCTTCGATCACGCCTGTCTGGCGATATGGCGAGCGTTCATCAATGCGACCAAATGGCCGATCAGCAGCCCATCTTCGGGCGCGATGTTCAAGGCGGTTCCGGCAACGTTGAGTTGCAGGAGCGCGGACATCCCCGGGGGAAGCTGAAAAACTGCCTCGCTGACCGGCTTTCAAATCTTATTTGAACCCTGATGCACCGACGCCTATATCGGACGCAACATGGCCGTCCCCTCTGTTGCCGCTGGCATCAAGGGGCGGCCTTCTTCGTATCTGGGCCGGATGCTTGCGCCCTATACGATGCCCTCTCCTTAGTTTTGCCGATCAGATCGCGCTTCTCAAACCGACGGCTTGGTCGTGCCGATATGGATGGCAGTCGAGGCATGGAATTTCGAAACCTTGTCCTGGTTGCTCGAGATGGCGCATCCCAACGATCGTGCGCCACCGGCAAGCGCTACGCCTTCTTCCCAACACGCTGGTGAGCTGGATCAAGACGCTCGCGTTCGTGCGCAACGCCAGCGCGCATCATGCCCGTCTCTGGAACGCAGGCATCATCAATTAGCCGTTGGTGCGCAAGCCGTTCGAGTGTTGTTGCCCCTAAAGGCCTGACGGGGCCTCGCGGGTTTGTGCGATGTACTCGCGGGGTGAACGATAGCCCAAGGCGCGATGCGGATGCACCTCATTGTAATGCGCCAGCCATCCTGGGAGCTGCTCGATGACTGTCTGAGCGTCCGGCCTGGGGTTCACGCGGACATAGTCGCGCTTGAGGGTTCGGACGAACGCCTCGGCCATGCCGTTCGACTGCGGGCTGCTGACCGGAGTGGTGCGCGGCAGCAGGCCGATGTCGCGGGCGAAGGTGCGGGTGTCGCGGGCGGTGTAGCAGCTGCCGTTGTCGGTCAGCCACTCGATGGGTTTGGGCAGGCGGTTCACGGGTCCGTAGCGGTGCTCGACGGTGGCGACCATCAGGTCCTGCACGTCCTCGGCGGTGATGCCGCCCGTCGTTGCCACATGCCCCATCGCTTCCCGGTCGCAGCAGTCGAGCGCGAAGGCGACGCGGACCTTCTCGCCATTGTCGCATGCGATCTCCAGCCCGTCAGAGCACCAACGCGTGTTGCGCTGGTCGACGGCGATGCGGCCGTCGTGACGCCGTTCCTCGCGATGTTCGCCATCTCGCCGGAGCAGCAGCCCATGCACCTTCATGACGCGGTAGACGCGCTTTGGATTGGGGCTTTCGCGCCCGGTCTTTTCGGCCTGCCGGCGCAGCAGGGCATGCACGCGACGATAGCCGTAGGTCGGCAGATCGGCGACGAGCAACCGGATGTTGGCGACCAGTTCCGCGTCCGGCAGCGGCGGCCGTCCACGCGGTCGCGGAGGCGGTCTGTTGCGCATCGCGGACAGATGCTGGCGGGTAATGCCGAGCGCGTCGGCTACCTCGGTCACAGACCATCTCCCGGCAACGAGGTCGAGCGCAGCAGCAGTTTTTTTGGGCCTGCGGCCCGGGACACGGCCTCGCGGAGCAGTTCGTTCTCCATGGCCTTCTTGCCCAGCAGCCGCTGCAGTTCGCGCACTTGCGCCTCCAGCGCCCGGTACTCTGACGCCGGCACCACTTCCTCGCCGGCTGCCGCGGCGGTCAACGCTCCCTGGTTCATCAGCCTGCGCCACGTGAAGACCTGGCTGCCGCTGATGCCGTGCTGGCGGGCAACGAGCGACACGCTCATCCTCGGCAGATACGTCTCCTCGACGATCCGGACCTTCTCCTCCGGTGTCCACCGCCTCCGGCGCTGCACACCGGAAAGGACCTCGCCGTCATTGTAACGCCTGGTCGTACCGTCAGTCATATGCCTCACTCTTATCCAAGAGCGAGATCCTGTCAGGTCAATTAGGGGGCCACCTCATCGAGGCACCGCAGCTCGTGCATATTGATGGCGATCTGGAGCGGCGCACGCGTGTTTATCGTGCCGCGGCCGTGGCCAGCTGCTTCGTCAGGCGGATCAATCCCGGGACATTCTGCCGTCCCGCATGAAAGGCGCACTGGGAAGCGTTCCCTACAGTACCGTTCGCGAGACCCTTCCAAAGCGGTTTCTTGGCCGGCTGGATCGCAGAAGCGATCTGGGCCCGATCCAAGGGGTTTGCGGCACGACTCTGCCGGAGCCGGCTTTATCGGCACATTTCTGCCAACCGAGCCACCGTGCCGGCGTCTCAGCCCTGACGGGTTACGATCCTCCCGTGAGGTGTGCCACGTGGCACACCTATGGCCCCGCGCCCATGCGCGGCACTGAGCCCGTCAACCGCCGCAGCCCTCCCCCGGAGGCCCGCCAGCGCAGGGACCACCAAGTGGCTGCTCGCCGAGCGTCGTCAGCATTCACGTCGACTAGCGCTAAAATCTGTCAGGCTATCCTTGGCGGGCGGTCGCAATGCTCGACAGATCCGTCGCCGTGTCGATCGGCACGCCAGCTTCCTTCCGTTCCGAGTAGCGATCGACGAGCTGGACCGCATGAGGGTGCAGCAGCACCGTGAACCGCACCAGTTCCTCCATTACGTCGACAATCCGGTCATAGTAGCTGCACGGCTTCATACGCCCGGCATCGTCGAACTCGTTGAACGCCTTGGCGACGCTCGACTGGTTCGGGATCGTGACCATGCGCATCCAGCGGCCCAGCACCCGCAGCGTGTTGACGCTGTTGAACGACTGCGACCCCGCCGACACCTGCATGACCGCCAGCGTGCGCCCCTGGGTTGGGCGCATCCCGCCCATCGACAGCGGCAGATGATCGATTTGCAGCTTCATGATGCCGGTAATCTGGCCGTGCCGTTCGGGGCTGCACCACACCTGACCTTCCGACCACAGCTACAGTTCACGCAGCTCGTGGACGGCCGGATGGTCGTCGCCGGTGACCTGATCGGGCAACGGCAACGCCGAGGGATCGTAAATGCGCGTTTCGCATCCGAAGAATTGCAGCAGTCGAGACGCTTCCTCGACACACAGCCGCGAGAATGACCGCTCGCGCAAGGAACCGTAGAGCAGAAGGATTCGTGGCGGTGGATCACTAGCGCCGAAGCCAAGAGCAGGCCGTTCGATCGCGTAGCGCCGATCAAGCGCGGGCAGATGGTCGGGGTCGGAGGGTGTTCGTACAGGCATCAGGCGGTTCGTGGTCCCAAAAGGATGATGCAGGTGCCGATCAGACAGAGAGCCGCTCCGCCGACATCCCAGCGATCGGGCCGCACGCCCTCGACGGTCCAGAGCCAGGCAAGCGATGCGCAGATGTAAATGCCGCCGTAAGCGGCATACGCCCGTCCCGCGGCATTGCTGTCCACGCGGGTCAGGAGCCATGCGAACAGGATCAGTGAGACGACGCCGGGAGCAAGCCACAAGGGTGACTTTCCCATGCGAAGCCATGCCCAGAAGGCAAAGCATCCGGCGATCTCGGCAAGCGCCGCGCCGATGTAGATCAGGGCTGTCATCCGATCGTGATCCTCAATGCCAAGGCGGCAAGCGTGACCAGCAACACCGGCACGGTGAGCGTCACGCCAACACGGAAGTAATAGCCCCATCCGATCCGCACACCTTTCTGGCCGAGGACGTGAAGCCATAGCAGCGTCGCGAGAGAGCCGATCGGCGTCAGCTTGGGGCCGAGATCGCAGCCGATGATATTTGCATAGATCATCGCTTCCTTCACCGCGCCCGTGGCTTGGGTGGCGTCGATCGATAGCGCGCCCACCAGCACGGTCGGCATGTTGTTCATCACCGATGACAGGACGGCCGCGATCACGCCGGTGCCGAACGCCGCGCCCCACACGCCGCTTTGAGCGGTGCGATCGAGCAGGACGGCCAGATGGTCGGTCAGGCCCGCGTTCCGCAGGCCGTAAACGACTAGGTACATGCCGAGAGAGAAGATCACGACCTGCCACGCGCGCCGCGCAGCACCTTGCCGGTTGGGATCACATGGCCCCGCCCCGCGATCACCAGCAGGAGGATCGCGCCGGCAGCGGCGACGGCGCTGACCGGCACGCCGAGGGGTTCGAGCAGGAAGAACCCTGCGAGCAACAACGCCAACACGATCCATCCGGCGCGGAAGGTCGCGACGTCGCGGATCGCTTCGCGGGGCGCACGCAGCGCGCCCACGTCATAGTCTTCCGGTAAGTCGCGCCGGAAGAACAGCAGCAGCGCGCCGAGCGTGGCGACGATCGATACCAGGTCAACCGGCACCATTACGGACGCATATGTGCCGAACCCGATCTTGAAGAAGTCGGCCGACACGATGTTGACGAGATTCGACACGACCAGCGGCAGGCTGGCCGTGTCGGCGATGAACCCGGCCGCCATGACGAACGCGAGCGTCGCCTTGTCCTTGAAGCCTAGTGCCCGCAGCATGGCGATGACGATCGGCGTCAGGATCAGCGCGGCGCCGTCATTGGCGAACAACGCGGACACCGCCGCGCCGAGCAGAACGATCAGTACGAACAGCCGGCGACCATGCCCCCGGCCCCAGCGCGCGACGTGGAGCGCCGCCCATTCGAAGATCCGGCTTCATCAAGCAGCAGGCTGACGATGATGATAGCGACGAACGTCGCGGTCGCGTTCCAGACGATTCCCCACACCACCGGCACGTCGGAGAGCGAGACGACCCCGACGAGCAGCGCGATCGCTGCGCCCCCCAACGCGCTCCACCCGATTCCGAGGCCCTTGGGCTGCCAGATGACGAACGTGATCGTTGCAACGAAGATGGCGAGGGCGAGCAACATCAGGCGATGCGCTGACCCGAGGCGTCCACGACCTGTTCGCCGTCTTCCTTGGCAAACGCACCCTGTTGCGGCTCGGGCAGTAGATCGAGGACCGCTTCGGAAGGTCGGCACAGCTTCACGCCGAGCGGCGAGACGACCAGCGGCCGGTTGATAAAGACCGGATGCGCCGTCATTGCGTCCACCAGAGCGTCGTCAGACAATGACGTGTCGCCCAGGCCCATCTCCGCATAGGGCGTGCCCCTCTCACGCAGCAGATCGCGGGGCGTCATACCGGCACGATCGATCAGCTCGACCAGCAGTGCACGCGAGGGCGGCGTCTTCAGATATTCGACCACATGCGGCTCGATGCCCGCATTGCGGATCATCGCCAGCGTGTTGCGCGACGTGCCGCACTCGGGGTTGTGATAGATCACGATATCGAAGGCCGTGCTCTCGGTGGTCATTTCGCGTCCTTTCAGCAGCAGGGGGTGAGTTCGGCTAGGAGCGGCGCGCACAGTTCAGGCGAACCGGCGCAGCAATCCTTGACGAGGAACAGCGTCAGCGCGCGCAGCCCGTCCAGATCGGCCCGGTAGATGATCGAGCGGCTATGCCGTTCGGAATGGACTAGACCGGCACGCGCGAGAATACCAAGGTGCGCTGACATAGTGTTTTGCGGGACGTTGAGCTGACGAGCTATATCACCCGCAGCCAAGCCATCAGGTTCATGGCGCACCAGCACCCGGAAGGTATCAAGGCGGGTGCCCTGCGCGAGCGCGCCCAAGGCGGAGATTGCTAATGAGTTTTCCACATATCCAGCATAACGGATGCGTGAGTTTTGGCTAAGAGTTTCCTGCGGCCTATGGGTACGACCCCTACGATCACGTCATGAGCAGCAAGGCCTATCCTGCATTCCGGATTTTGCGATATTCCGCCTTCTTCCTGATGGCGCTGATGTTGCTTGTCCGGCTCGGGCCGCTCTGTGAGACGATGGCGATGGCGATGGCGATGGCGATGGCGATGGCGATGGCGGCGACACCCGCTGCATCCGCGATGATCGATTGTGCCAGTGAATCTAAACAAAACCCGGCCAAGAAAATCCCACCGTCCGCCTGTGCCATGCCTTGCGCGGCGGTTGCTGGCGAAAGCGTCGAGCCAATCAAATCGATATTGTTCGGCAGGCTGGCCCCATATTCCCGGGAGCAAGCTACCCTTTTCGGCCAAACCAGCGCACCGCGACACCCCCTCCGCAAATCGTGTGAACCCGATCAATTTCACATGCTAATTTCCGGAGAATACCAATGACCAAGTTCAAGTTCATCAGCGCCGCTTTCGCCCTCACGCTCGCGACCGGCGCTTTCGCGGCCGTGGCGAACTGTTGCACCGACATGGCGTGCTGCAAGGATGGCGCTGACTGCTGCGATCATGGGGACAAGGCCAAGGGCGGCGACCATGCCGGCCACGCCATGCCGAACATGAAGTAACAAGTTAGCGGGGGGCGGTTGTCCGCCCTCCGCCATTCAATCCTTGCCAGTGGTGCGAGGGGCAGGCCGCTGCATTCGCGGCCCCCGTTTTACCCCCTCGCGCCACGGGCGCATCGTCGAGGGCAGTGAAAGGCACAGCGTTGCCGCTCTCCCGCGGATCGCATCCTGCGTCCGCCCCATGTCGCGCGCTATCTGGCCGACCGTCTGGCGTGCGTCGATCCGCTTGCGCAGTTCGACGTCTGTCTCGTCCGACCAACGCTGGCCATAGTTATGGGTCAACATCCGGGAGTCCATGGCGGGTAAGGCTGATAATCTTTCTTAAATCGATTTTCGCTCAGCGGGTATGGCCATCGCGCTTGCGAAGGTCATTATGCAAAGTTGTCGCGGCAATAGCTGCATGGCCCATGGCGACGCTTATCTGATCCAGCGACATGACGATGTCACCAGCAGCATAAACGCCCGAAATGCTGGTGCGCTGTTTGGTATCGACCACGATGCAGCGATCGTCGCTCAGCTCGGCACCGAGCTGCTGCGCAAGGGCGTTACTGCTGTCCGAACCGAGCGCTGGGTAGATCGTGTCAAACTGCAATTCTGTCTCATCGGCCAGACGCAGCGTGACGTGTTCTTCAGAGAATTCGATTTGGTCGAGCGCACTTGGCGCGACAGCGATACCTGCCTCCTCCAGCGCCCCGCGGTCGCAAGCCTCAAGTTCGAAATCCTCGTGCGCCACTAGCGTTATTCGGTCGGAGAACGTACGGAGAAACAGCGCCTCGGCGACGCCATGCGTGTCCGCGCCGATGACGCCGATAGCCTGGCCAGTCGCTTCATAACCGTCGCAGATCGGGCAGTAGCGCAGCAGGCCGCGATCCAGCGCGTCGCGATGGACCGCAGCGTCGATCGAGGGGCGTCGGTTCTCGACTCCCGTTGCGATCAGGATCGATCGCGCGAACAGGGTTATCCCAGCCCCGTGAGCGTCGAAGTCATCGGCGTTTTGTGCCACCGTGTCGATGCGACCGGTCACGATCGTAGCACCGTAGCGTTCGGCCTGTTCGCGCATCCGGTGTAAAAGGTCTTCACCCGCAATCCCGTTCGGAAAACCGGCGTGGTTGTGCGAACGCGGTATCCATTTCGCCCGGCTGTTTCCCTCATCGACCACGATAACGCGCCGATGATAGCGTGTGAGGTAGATCGCGGCGGTCAATCCTGCTGGCCCCCCGCCGATGATGAGCGCATCGCATCGATATTCCGTCACGCCACCCGGCCCATCGGAGCCCGAGTGGGCAATGGGGCACAGGGGTAGCGCAGCGTCATCGGAATGACTGCGAGCCATCATCAGGAGCCCTTTCCGGCAGCTCGACGCTCGGCAAGCCAGGCCCGCATCGTCGTGATCTCGGCCTGTTGTGTTCGGATCACCTCCTCCGCCATTTCCCGAATTTTCGGATCGGTGCCGTTGGCGATCTCGGCACGCGCCATCTCCACTGCACCTTCGTGATGCGGGATCATGCCGCGCAGGAAGTCGGTGTCCGGATCGCCGGTCGATGGCATGACCATGCTTGTCTTATCGTGCGCAGGGTTCGCCCCGTGGATCGCGTCCTTGGCATGCTGCACGTTCGATCCATGGATCGCATCGGTCGGACCGGATTCATTCGACGTGAATTGGTACGAAGGCTTCTCGGCCGAACACGCGGACAGGGCCGCAGCCACGCCCAAAATAAGCCAGCGTGCATTGATTATCGACATTTCATTCCCCTTGCTGGATCGATTGCGGCGCACGTCGGCGCCGTTTGAGGTCAGGCTCGTCACATCGCGATTTCCTCAATGAGGAGGAGCGAGAGGAAGCCGACGAAGAACATTGCGCTGATGAGCGGCGTGTCTGGCTTCTCGTGTGCTTCGGCCAACAGCTCTTCAGTGACGAGAAACAGGAGCGCCATGAGGCCGGAGCACAGGAAGCCCGCGACTACCGGAGGCGACAGGCCAGCGACAGGGATCGCCAGCAATGCGCCGATCGGCAGCAGCAGCGCGAGCGCCGTCACGGTGAGGATGATCTTGAGTTTCGAGGTAATGGATTCGGCGAGTTCCGTTGTCAGCGTTACACCTAGGAACAGCACCTCCAGCGTGAGCGCGACGGTGAGCAGGACGCCCGCCTTGGCACCGGCGACGAACGCAAGGCCCAGCACCAGCCCGTCGACGACGATGTCGATCCCGACCGCCGATATCAGCGTGACCGGTCCCGCAGCGCGGGCTTCGTACGCCTTGAGCCCCAGCATGACCGCGACCCCCGCTGAGCCGCCGATGAAGGTTGCCAGCGGTGAGCCAGCATGCAGCACTTGGGGCAGGATTTCGGTTGCCGCAGCGGCGAACACGACACCGGCAGCGAGGTGCTGCATCGCGGATATAAAGGCGTCGCCGGGCCGACGCCATATCGCAAAGATGCCGCCTAGGATCACGGCAAGCACCGGAATGATCGTATAGGTCAGCGCCAGCATGATTTTCCCCTGAACGACAGATGCTCGTTGATGCCTTGCTTGCCGATCCGCTCGAGATGGAGCCGATCTTGGCCGATCATGACCGTCAGCCGTCCATCGGCAGTCCGGACCTGCGCGCGTGGCACAGTCAGTTGCTCACGATCTTCCCGCGTCGCACCGATGAGGTCGACGACGAAGGTATTGGCACTCAGACCGGTCACGATCGACGTTCTATCTTCACAGGTGAAGACATGCATTCGCATCTCGGAACCGGACGACAACGTGTTGTGTCCATCAGAGTCGTCGTCCTGCCGGACGGGCGAGCAAGCGCCCGCCAGCACGGCGATCAAAGCCATGCCCGCGCGCGTACGCCACATGCCCTTCGGCATGGCCGCATGCACTGTCGCGCGAAGGTGCGTCATCCAAGAGGCATGCTCATGATGTCCCTGTAGGCCGACAGGAGCTTGTTCCTGACCTGAAGCGTCGCCTCGAAGGACACCGAAGCGCGGTTCTGCATCAGCGCCACGGTGGCAATATCGGTGGTCTCGCCGCGCTCGTAGCGTTCGGTGGCGACGTCCTCGGCTTCCTGTGCCGCGTTCACCTTGCCGACGATGCTCTTCAAGGTGTCCCCAAATGTCGCCGGCGCTTCGGTCCGCGGCATGGTCGAAGCCGCCCCAGGCGTCGCGTCTGGCGGCGTCAGGCGGTTGAGCGTCTGACTGCGCGCGAGGATCTGCGCACGGACGGCAAGGACGCCGGATACGGTGGGATCGGACATCACGAACACTCCTTTTTAACCTGCGGAGACCGTATCCGATGGATACGGTCTCCAGAGCATCAGGCGGTTCGCGCCACAACGAACCGATCGCGGTAGGCGAGCAGGCGCAACGCATTCACGACCACGAGCAGTGTCGACCCTTCGTGCATGGCCACGGCCGCCCCGATTCCGAGACCGAAGATCGTCGCAGGGACCAGGATCGCCACCACGCCCAAGCTTACGAAGACGTTCTGCCGGATGATCGATCGGGTCTTCCGCGACAGGCCGACCGCGAACGGCAGATGGGCCAGATCGTCCGCCATCAGCGCGACGTCGGCTGTCTCCAGCGCGACGTCTGACCCCGCCGCGCCCATCGCGATCCCGACGGTCGCATTCGCCATCGCAGGAGCGTCGTTCACCCCGTCGCCGACCATCGCGACCTTGCCGTCGCCCCGCAGCTTCTTGATCGCCTCGACCTTGTCTTCCGGCATCAGGTCGCCCCACGCCTCGTCGATGCCGACCTCGCGGGCGATTGCATCCGCAACCGTCTGGTTGTCGCCAGAGATCATGATCATGCGCGTGATGCCGAGCGAGCGCAGCGTCGCCAGTGTCGCCTTGGCGGCAGCCCGCGGCGTGTCCATCAGCCCGATGACACCCAGGTCGACCTCGCCGCGTCGCACGACCATCGTCGTCCGCCCGCCTGCGCGGAGGCGTTCGACTGCGGCTACCGTTTCATCGGTCAATGCGGCGATGCCGTCCTTACCGAACATCTCGGCCTTGCCGATCGTAACCGGATCGCCTTCCAGCGTCGCTCGGACACCGCGGCCAGTCAGACTCTCGAGATCGCTCGCCTGCGGAAGTGCCACGTCGTTCAGGCGCGTCCTACCGTCCTTCACGATCGCCGCGGCGAGAGGGTGATCGCTCAGGGCCTCCACGGCGACGGCCGTCGTGAGCAGCCGGTCCTCGGCGATGCCCGTCATCGCGACGACATCGGTGATCTTGGGCTGGCCTTCTGTTAGCGTGCCGGTCTTGTCGAAGGCGATGGCGGTCAACGAACCGAGGTTCTCCAGCGGCCCACCGCCCTTTACCAGCACACCCCCGCGCGCGGCGCGGGCTACACCCGACAGAACTGCGCTTGGTGTCGCGATCGCCAGCGCGCACGGGCTGGCGGCGACGAGGACCGCCATCGAGCGGTAGAAGCTGTCGCGGAAGGGTTCGTCGACGACGACCCAGGCGAACAGCAGCAGGACGGCGAGGCCAAGCACCACGGGCACGAACACCCGTTCGAACCGATCGGTCATGCGCTGCGTCGGCGACTTCTGCGTTTCAGCCTCGCTGACCATTTTCACGACCTTGGCGAGCGCGCTGTCAGTCGACAGTCGCGTGACCTCGATCTCGATCGCGCCGCTGCCGTTGATCGTGCCGGCGAACACGCGGCTGGCGGCGTCGACGCGGTCGGGATTGGCCCGCGCCTGGTCCGTATCGGTGACTGCGGTCTTGTCGACCGGGATACTTTCGCCCGTCACTGGCGCTTGGTTGATGCTGCTCGAACCCAGCGTCACGAAGCCGTCGGCGGGTAACCGTGCATCGGGTTTGACTACGACGATGTCGCCGACTACCAGCGTGTCAACGGATATCTCGCTGATCTTGCCTTCGCGGCGGACAAGGGCGGTTTTCGGTGCCAGCTCGGCCAAGGCCTCGATCGCCCGCTTGGCGCGACCCATCGCATAATGTTCGAGCGCGTGGCCGAAGCTGAACAGGAACAGCAGCAACGCGCCTTCCGCCCAAGCGCCCAGCGCGGCCGCACCCGCTGCGGCGACCAACATCAGCGTGTCGATCTCGAACCGGCGCATTCGCAGATTGTCGATCGCTTCGCGGACGGTGAAGAATCCACCTAGAACGTAGGCGATCAGGTAGCAGGCTAGCGGCAGCCACGATGGCGCCTCGGCGACCAACTTCTCGATCGCGAAGCCAATGCCGAGGACGGCACCGCAGCCCAATGCGAAGAACAGCTCGGTATTCGGCCCCAGGATGCCGCCATGATTGTGATTATGCCCCTCCTTGCCATGGTCGTGCTCGCCGGGGGCATGGTCATGGCCGGCGTGATCGTCGCTAACGGCCTGCGGGACGGCTATGTCGCGTTCGAGGACGGCGCCGCGGATCATGGTTTCGTTGGTGCGTTCTCGGTCGAACTCGACCCGCACTCTGCCACTCGCAGCTACCTCAGCCTCCAGAACGCCGGACAGGGCCTTCAATCGATCGCCAAGGGTACGCGCGCGCCGTTGATGCATGGCCCCGATGTCGAACATCGCGTGACCGTAGCGCACACCGATTTGCGCGCCCGCGCCGGTCGCGACCTCGCGAATACGCGATAGCGTAAGCTGGTCTGGATCATAATGGATGCACAATTGGGCGGGCGTCTCGCCAATGGCGGGAACGACGTGCGCTTCACTGACGCCCTCGCGGTCCGTCAGCCGCTGGACCAGCCGCGCGACGCAGGCGTCCGCGGCATCCGGCACGTCGGGCAGGACGACGGCGAGGTCGATCTTGGTCTTCTCAGCCATTCTGATTGTCCTTGATTTTGCGCGCGTCCTGTTTCGCGTCGCGCAGGATCTTGATGCCGCCCCACAATTGGATGGCGGCCGTCGCCAGCCCAACCACGAGGTCCGGCCAGTTCATGCCCAGCCACATGACGAGGACGCCGGCGATCACGATGCCGCCGTTCGAGATGAAGTCGTTAAGGCTGAAGGTCGTCGCCGCGCGCAGGTTGACGTCCTTGTTCTCCAGCTTCTGCAGGAGGCGCAGGCATAGATAATTGATGATGCCCGCCACGATCGACATCCCGATCATGGTCGGGCCGATCGGGTCGCTGCCCTGCGCAAAGCGGCGCGCGACATCGATGAGGACGGCGACTGCGAACAGGAGCAGCATGATGCCGGACACCCCGGCCGCAAGCTGCTTCCAGCGTGCACCGCGCGTCAGCGCGACGAGGCTAAGCCCGTAGACCGCGGCATCGGAGCCGTTGTCGAGACCATTGGCGATCAGCGCGCTGGAATCGCCAATCAGTCCCGTGGCGACGAACGCCAAGGCGAGTCCGGCATTGAGGATCAGGACGATCCAGAGCGTACGTCGCTGGCGATCCGTTGTGCTGGCACTCAGAGTGGGATCGCTCATAACCGGGTTGCCTTCTGGCAAAGTACCGGGCGTTTGCCAGGTGCCTCGATCTTGATCTGGTTGCCGGAGAAGGTCGCGGTCTCCGCATCGCCGACATATTGGAGGCCTTGCAGCGGTGCGGTCAGAACGGCCGCAGGTGCTTTCGCATCGCGTCGTAACTCGACCGTGAGCCCCTGATCCTTGAAGTCGACCAGGAGCGTCTTGTTATCGTCGCATCGATAGGGGTGACGCCCAGGTGCCCTGCTGGCCACGGCGCTGTCCGCGGCGTGGATCTCCTGTTCGGTCGGGGGGCCCTTCTGCGGCTGCTCGGAACAGCCGGCCAATATCAGTACGGCGCCCAGGCCCAAGCCAACATGATACATCGTCATCGCTGCCTCCGTTGATTTCGCGCGCCGATGCGCGCAGTTCCAGTCCGGCTGTTCGGAACCGGGACCGCCGACAGGCGGCGAAGCTGGCGATCCAGGCACCTGTCCGACTGCACGAGGCTCGTCTGGAGCCTGCGGCGCATCAGGGCCCAGAGCGGACGACCGAAGATGCCTGAGAAGCGCAGACTATGGCGCAGGCGGGTTCCGGCGGGATCGCTTTCCAGCGCATAGGCTTCCTCGAACATCAGGAACCTGGCCACGCCGGCCGTCCACGCGAACGCTAGCGGTTTGTCGGCGCGGATGATGTCCGCCTTGGCCGTCATGGACTTGTCGAGCCCGCCAATGCGGAACGTGTAATCGGCATCGCCACCGCAGACCGCAGCGCCGGAAAGCTGGATAAACGGCTTCCATTGCGTGTGACCGGCAAAGTCGGTGAGGACGGTCCAGACGCGTAGCGGTGAAGCATTGAGCGTCGTCACATTGTCGATCGTCATCATGGGCGAACCTCCTTCCATGGAGTGAAGCCTGAGGGAGGGCGCAGGCGCCCTCCCTCAC
Organism: Sphingomonas sp. Ant20; assembly: GCF_000783375.1. Taxonomy (NCBI): domain Bacteria; kingdom Pseudomonadati; phylum Pseudomonadota; class Alphaproteobacteria; order Sphingomonadales; family Sphingomonadaceae; genus Sphingomonas; species Sphingomonas sp. Ant20. The sequence continues at coordinate 68,533 of NZ_JRVI01000001.1, read as the reverse complement.
GGTCATGCATGCTGCGGCAGCGCCGTGGCGGTTTCCGCCGTGTCCGCGTCGTCGACCTTCACCGCTCGCTGGCCGAACCGTGCGTACAGCGTCGGCAGCACGAACAGCGTCAGTAGCGTCGCCGAGATCAGCCCGCCGATGACGACGGTTGCGAGCGGCTTCTGAACTTCCGCGCCTGCCCCGCTGGCGAACGCCATCGGCACGAAGCCGAGACTTGCGACGAGCGCGGTCAGACGACGGGGCGTAACCGCTGAAGAGCGCCCGTATGCGCCGCTTCGGCCCGGTCCATGCCGGAGCGGATCAGGTCCTGTACCGAGCTGACCATGACGAGGCCGTTGAGGACCGCGATGCCCGACAGTGCAATGAACCCCACCGCGGCCGAGATCGAGAAGTCCATGCCGCGTGCGAACAGCAGCAACACGCCGCCCACCAGCGCGAATGGTACGCCGGTGAAGACGATCGCGGCATCGCGGACCGACCCCAACGCCCCGTAGAGCAGCAACAGGATCAGCACAAAGCAGGCCGGCACCACGAGCTGAAGCCGCTTACTCGCGGATTCCAGATTCTCGAACTGCCCGCCCCATTCCAGGTAGCTGCCCGGCGGCAGGCGCACCCCGCTGGCAACCGCGGCTTGCGCGTCCGCCACAACGCTGCCGACGTCGCGCCCACGGACGTTCGCCTGAACGACGACACGGCGTTTGCCGTTCTCGCGGCTGATCTGGTTCGGCCCGTCGACGACGCCGATGTCGGCGACGCTGGACAGCGGCACATAGCCACCGCCAGCGACCGGCACCTGCACCTGTTCGAGCAGTCCGAGATCTGCACGTTCTGCGTCCGACAGGCGGATGACGACCGGGAAGCGCCGGTCGCCTTCGAAGATCATGCCCGCCGTTCGCCCGCCGAGAGTGGCGGTGATGGTGTCCTGCACGTCCTGCGCGGTGACGCCGACCCGCGCCATCGCGTCGCGGTTCACCCGGATGTCGAGCATCGGAAGCCCCGTCGTCTGTTCCACCTTCACGTCGGCTGCGCCCTGCGTCTTGCGCAGAATGCCGGCGATTTGTTCGGCGGTGCGGTTCATACTGGCGAAGTCGTCGCCAAACACCTTGATCGCGAGATCGCCGCGAACGCCGGCGATCAGCTCGTTGAACCGCATCTGGATCGGCTGCGTAATTTCATATGCGTTGCCTGGAAATTGCGCGAGCCTGGTTTCCAATCGTTCGACGAGTGCGGCCTTTTCCAGCTTGGGATCGGGCCATTCGGCATGCGGCTTCAGGATGACGAACATGTCGGTCGCGTTCGGCGGCATCGGGTCCGAGGCCAGTTCGGCCGTGCCCGTCTTCGAGAAGACGAACCGCACCTCGGGCTGTTTTGAGACCATCCGCTCGATCGGCACCTGCATCGCCTGGCTCTGCTGGACCGACGTCGCCGGGATACGTAGCGACTGGATGAGCAGGTCGCCTTCGTCGAGCTGGGGGAGGAACACCTGCCCCAGCGTCGTGAAGGCGAATGCCGCCAGCACGAGGCTGACTACGCTGGCGCCGATGGTGATCGACGGCCGCTTCATCGCCTTTTCCAGGCCCGGTTCGTAGCGCTGCTTCAGCCACGAAATGATCCGACCGTCCTCCTCATTCACCTTCCGCGACAGCCAGATGGCAATCGCCGCAGGTACGAAGGTCAGCGACAGCACGAAGGCGAAGAGCAGCGCGATGATGACGGTGAGCGCCATCGGCACGAACGTCTTGCCCTCGACCCCGGTGAGCGTCAGCAGCGGTACGTAGACGAGGATGATGATCGCCTGTCCGTACACGGACGGACGGATCATCTCACGCGCCGCGGTCGCAACGGCCTCCAGCCGCTCCTTGACGCTCAGCAGCCGGCCTTCGTGATGCTGTTTCTCGGCAAGGCGCCTGAGCGCATTCTCGACGATGATGACCGCGCCGTCGACGATGAGTCCGAAGTCGAGCGCGCCCAGAGACATGAGGTTGGCCGACACGCCGAGCCGGAGCATTCCGAACCCGGTCAGCATCATCGTGACCGGAATGACCGCCGCAGCGATCAGCGCGGCGCGGAAGTTGCCGAGCAGCAGGAACAGCACGACGATGACGAGCAATGCGCCCTCGGACAGGTTTTTCGCGACCGTCTTGATCGTCGAATTGACCAGCGCGGTACGATCCATCACCGGCTGCACCACCACGTCGGGCGGCAGCGATGCGTTGATGGTTTTCAACCGGTCGGCGACCGCCGTTGCCACGTTGCGACTGTTTTGGCCGATCCGCATAACTGCGGTGCCGACCACGACTTCGGTGCCGTTCTCCGAGGCCGAACCCATCCGGATCGCCTGTCCCGTGCGGACGGTCGCAACCTGATCGAGCGTAATGGGGATACCGTCGCGGGTTGCGACGACGGTGCGCGCTAGTTGGTTCGCGTTGCGAACCAGCGCGTCCGAGCGGACCGCCAAGCCTTCACCATTGCGGTTGACGAAGCCCCCGCCGACGCTGGTGTTGTTCTTCTCGAGCGCGGTGCCAAGATCAGTCAGCGTAATCTTGAGCGACGCCAGCTTCTGGACGTCGGGAACGACCAGAAACTGCTTGGCGTAGCCGCCGATCGAATCGATGCCGGCTACCCCGGTGACGTTCTTCAGCAGCGGTGTGACGATCCAGTCCTGCGCCGTACGTAGATAGGTCGCCTTGTCCTCGGGCGTCGTCAGCCGCTCGCCTTCCGGCGTGATATAGCTGCCGTCGGGTTGCTGCCCCGGCTCGCCGGCACGGTGCTTGTCGTCCTTCCGGTGCTCGAGCCGGACGGTCCACATGAAGACCTCACCGAGCCCCGTCGCGATCGGCCCCATTTCGGGGTTCACGCCGGCCGGCAGGTTCTCCGAGACGCCCTGCAATCGCTCGCCGACCTGTTGGCGGGCAAAGTAGATGTCGGTGGAGTCGTCGAAGACCGCGGTGATCTGGGCGAAGCCATTACGGCTGAGCGAGCGGGTATTGTCGAGGCCGGGAATGCCGGCAAGCGCGGTTTCGATCGGGAACGACACCTGCTTCTCCACCAGCTCGGGCGAGAGGGCGGGCGCGCGGACGTTGATCTGCACCTGGTTATTCGTGATGTCCGGTACTGCGTCGATCGGCAGCCGGGAGAGCGAAAAGGCGCCGATGACGGCGACGATGGCGGTGAGGAGCAGGACGAGCCAGCGCTTCTCGACCGCCCAGTTTACGATGCGGGCGATCATGACATCAATCCTCGTGCGCCGCTTCGCCCTTGCCGAGTTCGGCCTTCAGGGTGAAGCTGCCAATGGTGGCGATTTGCTCCTGGCCGGTCAGGCCGGAGCGAATGATGACGGTATCGCCGGCCGCGTCGCCGAGCGTTACAGGGGTTGCCTGGAACCCCTTGGCCGTCCGGACGAAGACGACCGACTTGCCCTCGACCGTCTGAACGGCCGTCGTTGGCACGCGGACCGCGGTGCTGCCACCGCTGCCGCTGAGCTGGACCGAGGCAGTGACGGGCTCGCCGACGCGCCACTGACCGCCGCCATTGTCGAGAGTCGCGATGACCGGCACCTGCCGCGTCTGTGAATCGAGCGCAGGCGACACGAAGCTGATCCGTGCGGTCGCCTGCCGCCCCGGTGCCGTCACGGTGACGATATTGCCCGGCTTTACCCGGCCGGCGTCTTCCGGCTTAAGGTTGAGCGCCAGCGACACCCGGCCGAGATTGGCGATGCGATAGAGTTCGCTGTCTGCTGCGACCGTCTGCCCGAGCACGACTGGTCGGGCGATGACCTGACCGCCGATCGGTGCGACGATGCCGAGCCGGTTGAGCCCGCCCCCGCCGCCGCCTGCTGCCGATACCTGACTTTGTGCCTGCCGGTAGGCGATACCCGCCTCCGTTGCCGCGGTGCGCGCGGCGATCAAATCCTGCTCGGGGGACACGCGCTGCGCGAACAGCCGCTGCTCGCGGCCAAGATTGGAGTTGGCAAGCGCGAGCCGAGCACGCGATGCCTCGACCTCACCCTTGAGTTGTGCTGCCTCGCGGCTTTCGATGACGGCGATCGTTTGTCCGCGCCCGACTGATTGGCCGAGGTTCCGGGTCAGCGAGACGACACGTCCGCCGATCGCCGCCGAGACGACCTGCGTCCCTTGCGGGTCGCCTTCGATCGTTGCCGGCAGGTCGATCGTACCCGCGCCACCCGTCAGCGGACGACCAATCTGGACCCCGGCTGCGGCGATCTGGTCCGCCGAGAGCGTCACGGCACCCTCATCGGCATGGGCGGCTTCGTTACCGCCGGCCTCGGCGCTGGCCGTGGTTTCGTTCCCGGCAGTCTCGTTGCCGCCTTCGGGTGCGCTACCGCAGGCCGCGAGCAACAGGGCAAGGCCGAACGGCAGAACGCCGCCCGTCAGGATGGTCTTCATCGGTCGGTTCCCCCGGTAATGGTTGTCGGTGCAGGCGCGGTCAGTCGCTCCAGTCGCGCACGGCTATTCTGGTAGTTGGCGAGCGCGTCGATCGCGGCGACGCGAGTCTCGGCGAGCGTGCGTTCGGCATCGAGGAGATCGAGTTGGCCGAACTTGCCTTCGCGGTAGCCGATCCGCGCGATCCGGGCGGCTTCGGCTGCTGCCGCCAGCGCTGGCCCGACCGCGGCCCGCGCCGAGGTCGCGGCATTGGCGGCTTCGGCCTGGGCGTCTGTGATCGCCTGCTCGACGTCAAGCGCGGTAACACGCCGGACGGCCTCCGCCCGTGTTCGCTCGGCCGTCGCCTGCGCGATGGCGGCGCGGCCATTGTTAAAGATCGGAATCGGGATCGAGATCGCGAACACCGCGGCGGTGTCGTTGGTCGCTTCCAGTCGCCGGAGCGCCGGTCCGATGTTGATGTCGGGCACGCGGTTCGCGCGCGCGAGCCGGATGCCGGCATCGGCAATGGCGAGATCGGCGTCCGCTGCCGCCAGCGCCAGCGTGCCGGCGGTCTGAGCTGGTGCTGCCGGGCCGAAGGTCGCCGGCGGTAGCCGATCGAGCAATCCGGCATCGAGCGTGCCGTCGATCGGACGACCGAGACGCCGCGCAAGGTTCGTCCGCGCGGCTTCGGCGAGCCGAGTGAGCCGCTCGACATTGGCATCGGCGTTGATGCGCGCGACGTCGGCGCGTTGTTGTTCCAGTGGTGACGCACGCCCCGCCTGGACGCGGACGGAGGCGCCGCGCAGCACTTCGGCCGCGATCCGCGCCTGGTCACGCGCCGTCACCAGCCGCCGTTCTGCCGCGATTGCGTCGACATACAGCTGCGTGACCTGCACGCGGATGTCGGCCGCAACGATCGCGCTTTGGAGCTGCGCGCGCGATAACTGCGCGTCGGCGACGCCGACGCGGGCACGACGCTTACCGCCCAGCTCGATCGGGATCGCGACCCCTAGCGTCGTCTCCGCGCTCCGTACGCCCCTATAGGGACCGGAGCCGACGACGTTCTCGACCTGTCCTTGAAAAACGGGGTTGGGTCGCAGGCCGGCTACAGCGCGGGCCGCCTGTGCGGCCTCGATCGACGCCGTGGCAGCAGCACCCGAGGCGCTGACCCGCCCGCGGCCGACACGGCCTGATCGAGCGAGAAGCCGGGCAGCGGTTGTGCCGCGGTCGGCGTTTCGGCTGGGGTAGTCGCCTGTGGCGACTGCCCCTGTTGCGCCTGCGCGATCGATGCGCAGGACGCCGCGGCCAGGACGGCCGCGAGCATTGTTTTCATGGAATATCGATCCTGACAGAACACGTCGTGCCGGCAAATGCCGGCGAGCGGGTGTCGTCAGGCTGCCGGTGGCCTCAACGCAGGGTCAACCACATGCGACGCAATGGCACTGGCAGGTGTAGGAAACGGACGCAGGCCGCCTACACGGGCTATCGACGCAGCGTATCACTTGCCGGCACATCCAGTGTTTGACCGTGGCAGGTGGCATGGTGGTGCGGCACCGCCTTATCGGCATCGCCTTGCGATTGATCGGCGTCGCCGTCGCTATGCACTGTGCCGCTGCACTCGATAGTCACCGGCCCCGGAATTTCGCGCGCATGCACGGTCGCCGTCATCACCAGGGACGACGCGATCATGACGAGCAAAAAGGACCAGAGCCTGCGTAGCATTGCAGGTCGTCTAGTCGAAATACGCCCGAGTGTCATCGCAAGACTTCCGCCGCTACCGGCCGGGCCTCTCGCCATGCCGGGATCGCTTCGGCGAGAACACGCCACGCTGACCGCAGGAAGATGAGCGCGATGACGCCGCCCACCGCGATATCGGGCCATGCCGCGCCGGTCATGGCGACCAGCCCTGCCGCGATCAACACGCCGACGTGGAGGCGACGTCGTTGCGCGAGCACTCGAAAGTGCTGGACATATTCACGTTCTCAGACCGGAAGCGCCACAACATGGCGAGGCAGGTCAGATTGGCGACCAGCGCGGCGCTGCCGAAAGCCAGCATCAGCGAGGACGAGGGTGGCACGCCGTTCACGATCTTGTCGAAGATCTCGAACACCACTGCTATACCGAACACGAGGATGATGCCACCTTTGGCAAGCGCCGCGCCGGCTTCCCAGCGCGGGCCACGGCTCAGCGCATAGAGCTCAGCGCATAGACGACCGCATCGCCGAGCATGTCGACCGAATCCGCCATCAGCGCCGACGAGCGGGCGAAGACGCCTCCGCGAATTCGGCGACGAACATGACGAAGTTGATGACCATGACGGCGATCAGCACGCGCCGCTGAGCGGCCTTGCGGCCGAGCTGCGCGATCGTATCGCTTTTCCTGGAACAGCAGTCGTCCGCCATCATACCACTCGATTTGCGTGTTGAACCCCCATATGCACCCTCATGTCACTAGAGGGTCAAGGGCTCGCGCATGAAGATTGGGGAAATCGCGAAACTAACCGGCCTGAAGGTTGAGACCGTACGCTATTATGAAAGCGAAGGGTTGATCAGCGCGCCTCGCCGCAATGGCGGGAATTACCGCCTGTACGACCGGTCGCACGTGGAACGCCTGACATTCATCAAGCGCTCGCGTGACCTCGGCTTCACGCTCGATCAGGTACGCGACCTGCTCCGCCTGGCGGACGATCCGCGCGGATCTTGCGATGCGGTCGACGAGATGGCGGTGGTGCATATTGAGGAAATCGATCGCAAGCTCGCCGACCTCCATGCGTTACGTGACGAGGTTGCCACATGGGGTCGCTGTGACGCGACGACGATCGCCGAATGCCGGTTGATCGACGCTTTATCTTCACGGCTACCTTGAGCGCTGGCCCGACATTATCATCCGCGATATCTTTGTTCACTCTCCTGAGGCCGGGTCAAAGAGAAGCCGGCCACGATGGCAATTGCTACCAGGAGATATCTAGTTGACCGGTCAGCATGGCACACGCTGGACCGCAGAGGCCGATGCCGCGCTACGCCGCCGCGTGGCGGCCAGACAGACCATCGCACAGATTGCGCGTGAAATGGGGCGAACGATGGACGCGATCCGCGGCCGGGCGGCGACCTTGCGGATCACGCTTCGCTCTTCGCAACGACCTTGGCGGGACGGTGTTGCTCGTCGTCCTAGCGAGTAGGCGCAACCTCATGCTTCCATGCGCCGGAGAATTGGACAGTCCGGTCGATCATCGCCGTGGCAGCGGTTTACCAATTCTAGCAGCGTCGATCGCATATCTTCGAGCGTAGCCGCCTTACGCCCAAGTTCATCAGCGCGCGCTTGAGCGAGCATTTTTACTTCGCTGCTCGAACGGCTGCGATCCGACCAGAGGCCAAGTAGCGTCCTGATCTCCTCGATTGGAAACCCAAGATCGCGGGCATTGGCGATGAAGCGAAGGCGATGAACGTCGGGGTCGGCATAGTCGCGGTAACTCCCACGCCTTGCCGGCGCGGGCACGAGACCGATCTTCTCGTAATGGCGGATCATGCGCTGCGAGACGCCGCTGGCGTCCGATGCCGCCCCGATATTCACAGTTTCACCGTGTTCAGCCGGAGCGCGTTGAGGACCACGGTAAAGGACGAGAGAGCCATCGCCGCGCCAGCCAGCATCGGCGACAGAAGGATGCCGGACACTGGGTAAAGCACCCCGGCCGCGACCGGCACACCGATCCCGTTGAACAGGAACGAGAAGAACAGGTTTTGGCGGATGTTTCGCATCGTTGCACGGGCTAGCTTGCGGGCGCGCACGATGGCTGAAAGATCGCCGCGCGTGAGCGTCATGCCTGCGCTTTCGATCGCTACGTCTGTTCCGGTTCCCATCGCGAGCCCGACGTCGGCAGCGGCCAGTGCGGGAGCGTCGTTGATCCCATCACCAGCCATTGCGACCTTGGCACCACCCGCTTTCAGTTCGCCGATGATCCGTGCCTTGTCTTCCGGCCGCAGATCGGCGCGAACATCGTCCAAACCGCCCACAGCGCGCGCAACCGCGTCGGCCGTTCCCCTGTTGTCGCCCGTCAGCATGATGACACGCAGCCCCTCTGCGCGAAGCGCTGCAATGGCATCGCCCGCCGAAGCCCGAACGGGATCAGCAACCGCGAGCAAGCCGGCGAGCGCGCCGTCAATAGCGATCAGGATGACGCCGGCCCCTTCGCTTCGATGACGATCGGCCGCAGCGTCGAGCAGTTTGGGATCGGCGCCGACCCTGTTCATCTGTGCCGCGTTGCCGATCACCACCGAACGGCCGCCTGCCGTGGCACTGACACCCATCCCAGTTTGCGAGGCGAAGTCGGCAACCGTGCCGAGTTGTAATCCGCGTTCTTTGGCGGCGACGACGATCGCATGGGCGAGCGGGTGCTCGGACTGGCCTTCGACCGCAGCGGCGAGCGCAAGCACGTCGTTCTCTCCGACGGTGCCGGTTGCCTCGATCGCGATCAGCGACGGCTTGCCCTCGGTAAGCGTGCCCGTCTTGTCGATGACCAGCGTGTCGACCTTATCGAGCGCCTGCAGGCTTTCGGCGTTCTTAACCAGCACACCGGCCTGCGCGCCGCGACCGGTGCCGACCATGATCGACATTGGCGTAGCAAGCCCGAGCGCGCACGGACAGGCGATGACCAGCACGGCAATGGCATTGAGGAGGGCATGACCCATACGTGGCTCAGGGCCGACCAATGACCACACCACGAAGGTCGCGATCGAAATCAGCACGACGAGCGGCACGAACCAGCCCGAGACCCGATCGGCGACCGCCTGTATCGGGGCGCGGCTGCGCTGCGCTTCCGCGACCATCCGGACGATGCGCGCGAGCATCGTATCCGAACCGACCGCTTGGGCTTCCATAACGAGGCTCCCCGTGCCGTTCACCGTTCCCCCGGTGACCGCGGCGTCGACTTCCTTGAGGACGGGAGCCGGCTCGCCGGTGAGCATGGCTTCATCGACCGAGGAGCGACCCTCGACCACCACGCCGTCGACCGGGATCGCCTCGCCGGGGCGAACCCGCAGCCGATCTCCGGTCGCCACGTCGGCAAGGCCGACCTCTTCCTCCGAGCCGTCAGACCGCAGCCGTCGCGCTGTCTTGGGAGCGAGGTCCATAAGGGCGCGGATCGCGCGCCCCGTCGCTGCCCTGGCGCGCAATTCGAGCACCTGTCCGAGCAGCACCAGCGTCACTACGACGCCGGCAGCCTCGTAATAGACCGGGACCATGCCCCCGTGCATCCGGAACGTCGCAGGAAAGATGCCGGGCGCGAGCGTTGCGACCAGGCTGTAGAGGAATGCCGCACCGACGCCGATCGCGATCAGCGTGAACATATTCAGATGGCGGGTGCGAAGCGATGTCCACCCCCGCTCGAAAAACGGCCAGCCTGCCCACAGCACGATCGGCGCGGTCAGCGCGAGCTGGACCCAGGGCGAGGCGGCAGGGCTGACGACGTGCAAGCCCGTCATTTCGGCAAACATGGAGACGATCAGCAGCGGGATCGTGAGTGCGCCGGCTACCCACAAACGGCGCGTGAAATCGACCAGCTCGGGGTTTGGAGTATCGTCGAGTGAGGGTTCTTCAGGCTCTAGCGCCATGCCGCAGATCGGGCACGTCCCCGGCCCTTCCTGGCGGACTTGCGGGTGCATCGGGCACGTCCACATCGCACCCGGGGTCGCCATCGGCTCAGGCTTTGGCTTATCGCCGAGATAGGCGTTTGGGTTAGCGACGAACTTGGTCCGGCACCCGGCGCTGCAGAAATGATATTCGTGGCCGGCGTGCTCGGCATGGTGCGCCGTCGTCGCCGGATCGACCGTCATGCCGCACACCGGGTCCGTCACCTTGGCCGCACCGTCGGGCACCTTAGTTCCCGAACAGCAGCCACCCATTTTGCCGTGTTGTTGGACTTCCACCGGCGCGGTCGACGCCCCCGAGCAGCACGACGAGGGCTCAGCAGCCGGTTCGGCTAGCTTCGCTGAGCAGCCGCAACCCCCGGCTTGGGAATGAGAATGAGGATCGTTCATGGCGTAACTCCTTCGACCCGAAGCCATGTAGGGTCTGACATCGTGTCAAGGTCAACCCCCGCCCATTCTCGACCCCACTTAAGTGATACGCGCCCGCGACCCGTCCCCCTTGGCGATCTGTTGGAGGAGAGACGGTCGGCAAACTCAACGGTCGCTACATCGCGAGCGGGTAACTAGCCGCTCGCGATGGCACCAGCGACGTGCCTCTTTTCAAGGCACGATGCGGCTAGCGAACGGGTCGTTCGAGCTCGACGATATCATGCAGCTTCACGCCGCCAGTGAGCGGGGATGCAGTCGCAAAATGGTCGTTCAAGGTAGAATTGATGCGGACGGTGCCGATTTCGGTCCGCGTAAAGCTCGCACCGCTTCGCGGCCCGGGCCGCGACACATTGCGATAGACCTTGAGAACCTGACCGGCTTCGGCGCCGTCTGCCCGCCCGATGCACACGACAAGATTCTTGCCCGACACATCCACCACGCTTCCGCGCATGAAGAAGGTGTGGCCGATGCCGGGCGCGGCGATGGCCGGCTGCACTGCGCCCATGAGGGGCGCGGCGAGAAATGCGGCTGCAATCAAAAAGCGGCGTGCGGTCATGAAGAATTCCTTGGATTTGCGGGATCGCCTTGCAAGATTCCCCGTCTTTTGGACCGGCGACCGGACACGATGAAGCGTCGGAAAATACGCAGGCCGAGAATTTGTGCCTGCCGCCCTTGGCAGCGACGGCCGATCGCTACCCGTTCAAGTTGACGCGATGGCCTGGGCAAGCTCTGCAATTCAGGATCACTGCGGTATGTAAATCCCGAGTCTTCTTAGCTCGGTCCTGCGATCGTATCGGTGGGAGAGTGTCCCGGAACCATCGTCGAGGATCTCGCTATGAAACGTCTCTTTCTCGCCAGCACCCTGCCGTTTGTCTTGCTTGGAGGCTGCGTCACGACTTCGACCGCAGAACAACGTGCGAGTTGCGAAAAGATGGAAAGCGGGATGGGAACGGCTGACCGTCACGATCACAGCGAGCAAAAGGGAATGGGCAGGAGTTCCATGAACTTGACGCATGACCAATGTCGTCAGATTCTCGCTAAAAGCCGCTGATTGGCTTGCCTCGCTAAGGAGAGATCATGGCAATTGTGTCGACACCCCACCCGGACCGCCGGGCGGTCATGGTCGGTCTCACCGCTATGGTGGCGATGGCGAGCGAAACCGTAGCGCGCGCGGCGAAGCCGAGCGCGCTGTCCCCGATGGCAGCAGCGATGCGCGCCTGTATCGACGAATGCCAGAAGTGCCATACGGTGTGTCTTACCACTGCGACCGAGCTTAGCCGCGCTCCGGCGCTTCACCGGTCATCTCCCGCGCAGATCCTCGCGATGCTCGACGCTGCGCAGATTTGCGCCACAACCGCCGATTTCATGACGCGCGGGTCGGCGCATCACGCGGCGATGTGCCGTTTATGCGCCGACATATGCGAGGCTTGTATCCGCGCCTGTACCGGTATGCCCGGTATGGAGACATGCTTGGCGGCGTGCGTGAGCTGCGCGAAAAGCTGCCGGGCCATGGCAGCCATGGGCTAGGTTAGTTTGGGGGCCTGGTCCGGCGCCATGGCAGTGTCCCTTCGATCTCGACTGAGAGCGAGGCACTGAGGAACGTCCGGATCGCGATGATCAGCGCCAGAATGCCGAGGCTACGGAACGTCGGGGTCACGGCGATCGTCCCGATGATGTCAGCGGCAACCAGCAATTCAAGGCCGAGCAGCACTCCTCTTCCGATGGTTGTGCGAAACGACAGCATCGCGTCGGTCCAGTCTGCACCGCGCCGCAAAGCCCGGCCCAGCACCATTACGGCACCCAGCGCGACCGCGACGATCGTCGCCACGGCAGCAACCTCAAAGCCTACCGAAACCCCGTGAGCAACGGAGCTGACGGCAGCGGTCGTATGGTCAAGTGTCATTGCCGGAACCAAATCGTCGCGCCTTTCGTGTCAATGCATCTTCACCCAGCCGACCCCTTTGATGTTATTGAACGAGTCGGTCTGATGACATGCGAAGCATTGCTCGACACGAGCCTTGCCCTGCCCGGCGATCGTTTTGTCCATCATCGAAAAATGCATCATGTAGTGGCTTGGGGGTGCCTTGTGGCACTGGGTGCAATTGGTCGACCGAGGACTGGGATGAAGATATCCCTCGATCTTCCAGGTCTTAACGACGTGGCAAGACGCGCAATCCTGTCCAAAATATCCTTGGTGCTTGTCGCGTGTCGCGTGACAGGAGAAGCAGTTGAGCGAGCCTTCGTGACCCGTGGTCTTAGCGGCCACCTGATCCAAGATCGCATGATCCATCTTGATCGGTCGCGCAGCAGCGGGGTTGTGCTCGACGTGACAACCCCTGCATTCGCCGATGTTCGCGTGAAATGCCGTTGCAGGTTGGCTTAGAAGCTCAGGGGCAGAGGCATGGCAGGTGATACACTTGCTGGCCGCAATCCCGCCAGCCGGCACGTGGCAACTCTCGCATTTGTCGCCGATGAATGCGTGCGCCTTTGACAATGGCCCTGGACTGACGGCGGCTGTCCAACCGGGAACAGCGTTGCTGCCGAAGCGACCGACCGCTAGCGGCACCGCAATGGCGGCGAACAACGCCAAAGCCGCCAGGACGAGGTAAAAGGCACCGGGGAGCTTCAAGCGAGCCACCGCAGGCCGTAATAGATTCCGCTCCAGATGTGCAGGATCAGCAGGGCATACATCAGGATCGCCGAAACGATGTGGAGTATTACCCACCTCGCCAGAACGCGTTTGAGGGTTTCTCGCTCGCTGAGCTGAAATTCAAGGTCCGATATCGCGCCGAGCAATTCGTCGATATCGCCTGCATCCGACCGAGCGATCGGCTGCTCGCCACGGACCAACGCGTCATACCGGGTGCGAAGAGCGCCGAGCGCCTTTTGCTGGTCGCGTAGCTCCTCGCCGATCTGGGCGAGATAGTAGCGGCCAATGAAGCCGGTCCCGACCACGACCAGCATCGAGACGACCAGGGCGATGCCAAGCGGGCTTACGAACTTATGACCTGAATGCACGATGCCGAGCAGCGCGCCGATGGCGCCCGCGTAAACGTGGAACGTCAGCAGGACACCGACCGAAACGGTGTTCTTGGTGCGCTCTTTTACCCAAGGGATGCGCTTGGCGATCCAATAGCTGAGCAGGCTCACAAAAAGCAATGCGGCTGCTATTCCGGTAACGCCGCCAGCAAGGCTGCCGGGGAATCGGGGAGCGACGTGGAACAGAAACGCAGGAACGATCAGCACAAGGGCGGTCATGATTCCGCCGACGGTTACTTTTTCAGCTTCCGTCACTCAGGCCGCCACGACCAAATTGCCGGGCGACTTCGCTTGGCAGGCCAGAATCGTTCCGCCGGCCTTCTCCTCGGCGGTCAGGGCGTCCTCGACTTCCATCGTTACGGAGCCCTTGCTTAGCGGCACCTTGCAGCGCCCACAGGTTCCCACTCGACATTCAAAGTCGATGACGACGCCGATCGCTTCGGCCGCTTCGAGCACAGACTGGTCGGGAGCCAATGTTCCCGATTTGCCTGACGTGGAAAACTCGACGGTAGCCTGAGCCGAAGGTGCGCTAACCGCTGCGGCGCCAGCTCCGGTCGGTGCCGCAGCGACTGCGCTTGCCGGCGTCGGCTCTTCCGGTTCGTCCGCGGGAACCGGACCGCCCTTTGGCGGCGCAAAGTCTTCCGTCTTGATTTGATCGGGCGGGACTTTGAGTTGGGCCAGCGCATATTTGACCGCATCCATCATTGCCGGCGGTCCGCAGAGATGAACCCGGCGTTCCGCAATGTCCGGCGCGCATTTGACGATGAAATCGGGTGTGATGAACCCTACCGGACCCGTCCAGTCCGTCCCATCCGCCTTCGACACGATCGAGGCGATCGTAACATTTGGATGCGCCGCGCCAGATAAGCGATCTCCTCTCGGAAGATCAGATCTTGGGGTGAATTGGCAGCGCAGATGAGGTGAACTCGGTGCTCATACGATCGGTCAGTTAGGTCGCGCAGCACGCTCATCATGGGCGTGATGCCCACCCCCCCCGGCAATCAGCACGATACCTTTGGCTTCCGCGCCGGTAAAAAAGAATTTGCCCGACGGAGCAGTGATTTCAAGCAGATCGCCGGTTTTTGCGTGATCGTGGAGGTGTCTCGATTCAAGGCCGTGTTGTTCGCGCTTCACCGTCAGTTCGATGTACTCCCGCTGCGTCGGTGCCGAGGAGATCGTGTAGGAGCGCCGGACCTTTTTGACCGTCGATTTCGGAGGTGATCGTGGCGTACTGACCGGGCAGGAACACGAAAGGGAACGGGCCTAGATTGGCCTCCATCAACCGAAAGGTTTTGACCGTTGGTGTCTCGTCGAAGATCGCTTTGATCCTCAGCACCCCCTTCCACGGCCTTTGTACCGCGGGAGGTGCGGAAGGCGGAGGAGCGACGCCTTGACCGCCAAGCGGCCCACTCGCCACGCCCGCTGTTTGTTTGCTATCGCCATTCGGAGTGAGCCGATCAGCCAGCGCGCCAATGCGTCGCAAGCGCTGCCAGCGCAGGAACAGCATCGTTCCCAGCGCGGCTGCCAGGATCAGCATTGCGGCGACGTGGAGCCATGAAAGATCGCGAAAGCCGCCGTCCATTATCATGTCTCCGTTGGGGGCTATGGCGGTCTCGTTCTTGAACCAGGTCAATGCGATCCGTCGTGGCGGCCACGACTGGTTGAGCGCCTGCAATGCGCTTATGCCACTCTCGGCCAGCGATAGACCTTCGCGGGTTGTAGCGACCGCGCTTTGCGCGCTGGCGAGGTCGTTCTTCGATTGGGCATGATGCAGGTCGAGTTGCCCTGCCGAAAGCATCTGACCGCCGGAACCTAAACGCGCGATTGCCTCAGTACGAATGGCCTGTCGGGCTTCGCGCGTGAGTGCCGGCAAGTCCATCATCGCTGGATAGAATGGCTTGCCGCCCCTGGCACCGCAGCATCCTCCAACCGTCGCCGGTGCGCCAATCGCCGCCGGCGACGGCTTCATCATGTCCATCATTCCGGCAGGACCAGCAGGCGGCGCGGATGCAGCGACATAGGGGCATTGCTGGGCCGGGCCGGGGCTCGCGGCGCCGGATGGTGCGCGCGTGCTCCGACGGCGCCACTTGCGCCAACGCCGCCGACGACCCGGTGGTCATCAGCAGCGCAGCTAATCCCAGCAGAAAAGAACTTTTCGCTCGGTTTATCGGAGCCCTACCGGTCTTCATGCCAGTCCTACTAGGATCACATGTCGTCGGACATCGGCTTTGCCATCGGCGCCTTCGGAGCGGGCTTCGCCGCTGTCGGCTTCGCCTTGGCACGATGGCTATGCGGCTTAGCCTTCATCGGCATCGGCGCTGGCTTGGCGGCCATGCCTCCCATGCCGCAACAACCGGGCTTCTTCGCGGGCATCTTCATGCCACCCTCCATCTGTCCGTCGCCCATCGGCATCATCTTGTCATCACCCATCGGTGCAGGGGTCGATGACGGTGCCGGCGCCATTTGCGCAGCGGCAAGCGCTGGAGTGAACAACATCGCGGTAAATGCTAGGCCGATGGTCGATGCGCGAGCGCTGAAGTGTTGTTTCATTGCGATATCCTTAGTCTCGAGGAGCCCAGTGCGGCGGCAACTACATGCTCCGCCAAAAGGCGGCGCTGCGGGTCGCGAACCAAACTCCATCAAAGATGGACCGCTAGGAATGACACCGCCATCATCGGATAATACGCAGGCCACGCACCGACCCCTCGTTGAGTGCGACATTTATTCGGCATCCCGAGAGCTTGCCGCCTGGTAGGGGATTAAGTGGCCTAGCCTGTGATTTGCGCTTAGTGTCGGATAGGCCGGAGCTGAACGGCGACCTTCAAGACCATCGGAGGTGCGGCGTTGATCGACTTTGCCTACGCATTGAATTGGGCTGCGCGCCTCGCATGACGGAGGCGCTGCCCCCGAATGACGCGAACGCCGTTGCGGCAATGGCGCGGAGCAACTCCGCCATGGCCGAGGAACTTGGCCTGCTCATCGACGGCGCGACCGGCTACGCGATCTATATGCTAGACCCGCAGGGTCGCGTGACGATCTGGAATCTTGGCGCCGAGCGCATCAAAGGATGGGCCGAGGCAGAGATCCTAGGCCGCGACTTTTCAATTTTCTATCCCCCGGAAGACGTGGCTCTAGGAAAACCACAGGCCGACCTCGCGCTCGCCAGCGCTCTCGGTCGTGTAGAGGAAGAAAGCTGGCGGGTGCGCAAGGACGGCTCGGAGTTCCTCGCCAGCGTAACGATAACAGCACTCCGCGACGATGCAGGCGCGCTTCGCGGCTTTGGCAAGGTGATCCGGGAGATCACGGATCAAAAGGCGTCGGAAGCGGCGATCCTGCGGCGCGAACAGCATCTTCGCTCGATTCTCGCGACCGTGCCCGATGCCATGATCGTCATCGACGAAAGCGGGATCGTCTCCTCATTCAGCGCCGCTGCCGAACAGTTGTTCGGCTACGTCGAGGCCGAGGTTGTGGGACGCAACGTCGCCATGTTGATGCCCGATGCGGAGAAGCACGATCATGACACCCATCTCCGGACCTACCAGGAAACCGGGATAAAACATGTGATTGGCCATGTGAGGCCGCAAACGGCCATCCGCAAAAATGGCGAAACTTTCCCGATCGAACTCGCGGTAGGCGAGGCATCCATCGCCGGCGAACGCATCTTCACTGGGTTCATTCGAGATCTGACCAAACGACACGAAACCGAGCGACGCTTGAAAGAGCTTCAGTCCGAATTGGTCCATGTGTCCCGTGTCAGCGCGATGGGCACAATGGCCTCGACGCTCGCACACGAAATCAACCAGCCCTTAACTGCGATCGCGAACTACCTTGAGGCGGGTCGCGATATGATCGGCGTTACCGACGACGCCATGCTCAACGAGCTTGCTGAGGCACTCGATCTGGCGACCGCTCAATCACTCAGAGCCGGCACCATCGTTAAGCGGCTAAGGGCATTTGTGGAGGGCGGCGACACCGGATTCCAGATCGAGCAACTCGACGCGCTTGTGGAAGAGGCGACTAGCCTTGGCCTGCTCGGTGCGCACGAAGCCGGGATCACGGTTACGATGACGATCGCCGCCGGCCGCGATCGCGTCATGGTCGATCGCGTGCAGATCCAGCAGGTGCTGGTGAACCTGATCCGCAATGCGATACAATCAATGGCCGCCACGACCTGTAAGAATTTGACCATCGCGACCGCGCCCGACCGGAAGGGGTGGATGAAAATAACGGTCGCTGACACGGGTGCCGGCATCGACGAAGACGTCCGGGAGCGACTTTTTGAAGCGTTCGCGACCACCAAGGAGGACGGTATGGGGCTCGGCCTATCGATCTGCCGGACCATCATCGAAGCGCATGGCGGTCGTATTTGGGCGGACGCTGTCGTCACTGGCGGCACGGCGTTCCATTTTTGCGTGCCGCTAGCCGCCGATGGCGACGCCAATGATTGATGACCCACGAACCGTGCATGTCGTCGATGACGACGAAGCGATCCGGCAATCCATCAGCTTCTTGTTACGCAAGGCCGGATATACCGTGGAAACGTACCCCGCCGGTACGGCTTTTCTCAAAGCCGTCACCCGGAAAAGCCAAGGTTGCGTCCTGCTGGCGTCCGGATGCCAGATATCGACGGCCTGGAGGTTCAGGCCAGGCTTTCACAGCAAGGTATTGCGATGCCGGTCGTCATGCTCACCGGGCATGGCAACGTGACCCTGGCGGTTCGAGCGATCAAGGCAGGAGCTATCGAATTTCTCGAGAAGCCCTTTGAGCGACTAGTGCTGATCGACGCCATTGAA
This sequence comes from Sphingomonas sp. Ant20, assembly GCF_000783375.1. Lineage (NCBI taxonomy): Bacteria > Pseudomonadati > Pseudomonadota > Alphaproteobacteria > Sphingomonadales > Sphingomonadaceae > Sphingomonas > Sphingomonas sp. Ant20. The sequence goes on along the minus strand of NZ_JRVI01000001.1, from coordinate 50,248 downwards.
GCAGCCCTCAGACACGCTGCACGGACTGGACGTGACCATTTGGCGGCTGGCGATGCGGTCGTTAGAATCGCGGCGTTGACGGCGCGAGAGCGAGACGTCCTCGATGGCATGGTGCTCGGCAGGCCGAACAAGCTGATCGCATTCGAGCTGGGTATCGCAACACGCACGGTCGAGGTCCACCGGGCAAGCCTTATGGAAAAACTTTCCGCCCGCAGCTTGTCGGACGTGCTGCGCATTGCGTTCGCTGCGGGGCTGGGCGAGGCGGTGTAGCCTCGCCTTCTACGTACATACGCAGTCACTCGGACATGCAATCGCTTATTCCAACAAGGAATTTGCATGCCCGCTCGGACCGCCCTGAACCCCAACGCCAGTGTCGGTGTCTCGCTCGTTAACGGTGATTCCGCGACCAGGCATGCCCGCCAGATTATGCTGCGATCCTTGGGTTACAACGTCCGATCCTATGCCACATGCGTCGCCCTTCTCACCGATCCCCGCCCGCGCGATCAACAATGCATCATCATCGACATCGATACCCCGAAGGTTGACGGAATTGATCTCCTGCGCGCGATGCGGGCAGGCGGCTGGCGAGGTAAGGGCATCCTGTTGGCCCGTATCCCCCCGGAGAGCGAGGTTTTGCGCGAGGCCGAGCGCCATGGTGATAAGGTATTGGACCACGCCATTGGCGATGGTCGGCTGATCGCGGCGATTGCCACTTCTATAGGAAGCGGGCTGGAGGAGTGGAGCGCCGGAGTGTGAACGCCCGGATCAGCTTTGCCCTTCCCGCGGAAAAAGATATCTACCCGTCGGACTAAAACCGCAGGTGACAGCGCAGCGGCGAGCGCACGGGGGAATAATGGCGGCTCAACTCAGCTTGCGGACCATTGATGAAGATCACGACGGCCTCGTTCGACGCCTCATTGCACGATGGCGCGATGATCCGAGCGCAACCTATCGGAGCTGGTTCCTTTGGAATGAGCGACTGAAGAACTTCCGCTCGATCGGGCGCGGCATAGGCCAGGTGGTGGCGGAGATCGAACGCGGTACGTTCGGTGTCGCCTACCGTGGATCGTCGCTCGAAACTGTCGTCCATTCCGTTGCCGAGCAGCGCCAAATCTTCAAAGGCGCCGATCACGCCTTCCTGTGGAAGCCCAAGCTCCGCATCCCCGATATTTACGAGAGCCCGGAAAACCAGCGCGCGTTCGGCCGCTTGCTCGACGCCTGTTCGTGCTGCGATACGGCCGAGGAGATTATCGGCCATATCCACACGATCGACCGCTTGAAGATCAAGGGGCTTGGGCCAGCGGTGGCAAACCTGCTCTACTTCCTTCACCCGACGCTGGTGCCGCCCTTCAACACGGCGATCGTGAAGGGATACAACGCGCTGACCGGCGCGAACGTGAAGCTCGGGAGCTGGGAGCATTTTCTGGCAATGAGGTCCGGCGTTCTCGACTTGAACGATCGGCACCGCGACCTGCTATCGAACGACCTGGGCGCGATCGGCGGGTTGCTGTTCGACATCGGCTCCGATCGGTACCCGGCCCCTCCCCTCGACGGCAGCGGCGCGGCGCTGGCGAGCTGGGGGGAAAGGCTTGAAGCAGCGCGCGAGGAAGCGCGTACGCTCAGCAAGGCGGCGCTGCGCGAAGGCGAGAACGAGCGCACCCATACCGAAATCCAGGCTTGGCTTCGCGATCTAGGGCTGGCGCTCGGTTATGACGTGTGGATCGCATCGAACGATCGCAGCCGACCCTTTAACGGTTCGCCGTTGGGGCATGGGTGCCTTGAGCGCCTGCCCACCTCGATCGCAACCTCAAAAGGGGCGGACTCCATCCGCCTGATCGACGTGCTGTGGCTTGAGCGGGGTGGCGATCATGTCGCAGCGGCGTTCGAGGTGGAGCACTCGACCTCGATCTATTCGGGGATCGTGCGGATGCTCGACCTTGCGCTCAGCGGTAGCGACCTTCACGCGACCGCGGGGCTGTTCCTCGTCGCACCCGACGCCCGCGAGGCGGACGTTCGCGCACAGTTGCAGCGGCCAGCGTTCAGTCGCGTCGCCGACCTCGACATATCCTACCTGCCCTACAGCGAGTTGGAGAAGAACCGCGAGGCCATAGCCCGGTTCGGATCGGGACTGAAAGCGATCAAGGCGGTGTCGAGCAAGCTCGCATGACATCCTCCGGCGAGGGTTAGGAACGGAAGCCGCGTATCCTCTTAGAGTGGAGGAGAGCTGCCGTGACGATGATGCCTTCCCCGGTCCCCTGGCTCGATACGGTGCTGGTCGTATGGTTCGCGCTGACTGCGCTTTCCGTCGCTTACGTCGCCTGGGATGCCTTCATGCACAACCCCGAGCTTAAGGTGATGAAATGGGGTTGGCTGTTGGTCACGCTCTATGGCGGACCGATCATGGCCGCAGCCTATGTCCTGTCCTGCCAGGAGCCGGCGACAGAGCGGCATGAAGACTTCATTCGGCCGCTTTGGAAACAGGCGTTCGGCTCGGCTATTCATTGCATGGCTGGGGACGCGACCGGCGTCATCGCCGCTGCGGCGATCACGACGGCGCTCGGCTTGCCGATGTGGCAGGACGTGATCGCGGAGTATGTGTTCGGCTTCGCGTTCGGGCTGCTTATCTTCCAGGCGCTGTTCATGCGCGACATGGCGGGCGGCTCCTATGCCCGAGCGCTCCGAATGTCGTTCATCCCCGAATGGCTGTCGATGAATGCCGTGATGGCCGGCATGATCCCGACGATGGTGGTGTTGATGAGTCGGGACATGGCCGCGATGCACGCCAGCTCGCTTCGCTTTTGGGGCGTCATGTCGCTGGCGACGCTCGTCGGCTTCGCCGTCGCCTATCCGATCAATCTATGGCTTGTCGGCGTCCGGTTGAAGCACGGCATGGGGACGGTGCGAGCACTTGGGCATGGCGGGCACGAGGTCGCGGCGGAGCCGCGATCGACGCCACCCATGCCCGGCATGGAACACGATACCATGCAGGGGATGAGCGACATGGCGATAGGTTCGCGCGCGACCAGGCCGCAGATCATCGCGATGACGGTGCTGACACTCGTCATGCTCGGCGCGGGGGTCATCATTGCGACGCTGTTCGGCCGCTGGGCCATGTAGCTTTGCCGCGATCGACGAAATTGCGGCAAGGGATGATCGCGCGGGGCGCGTATCTATGAGCAGGCGGGGGCTCACACGGAGATAGACCGATGCACCAGATCGACCTCGCCATGAAGGCGTGTATGGACGCCTGCCACGACTGCCATGTGACCTGTCTTCAAATGGCGATGAACCATTGCCTCGAGATGGGCGGCCAGCACGCGGCGCCCGAGCATATCAAGATCATGGCCGACTGCGCGCAGATTTGCGCGGTCGCGATCGACTTCATGGCGCGCAAATCGGCGCATCACCAGCATATCTGCCGCGAGTGCGCCGAGATCTGCCGGGCGTGCGCGGCTAGCTGCGAAGGGCTCGAGGGCATGGAGGATTGCGTAGCGGCGTGCCGCAAGTGTGCTGACGCCTGCGACAAGATGGCGGGCTAATCCCCGCTCGCGCGGGCGGCTCGCCGCCCGCGCGCAAGGACCGATTTGCTAATGCCCGATCCGAGCGATCACGTCGAAAAGCTCGACGGTAAATTCCGTCAGCAGTTCGATCGCCGCGCCTCCAAATACCAGCAGGCAGACCCCCAGGGCGATGAGCTTTGGCACGAAGCTCAGCGATTGTTCGCTGATCGAGGTAGCGGCCTGAATCATGCTGATGATCAAGCCGACGATCATCATGGGCACGAGCAGGACGACGCAGATGAGCGCCAAGACCGCCAGCATCCTGCCCGACTCGTCGAAGAGGATCGACTGATCCATCAGTGCGAAAGGCCGGGAGTCGGGAAGACCACCCGGCCAATCATCACATCGCCGAGGCAGGTGGGGCGAGCGTCCCAAGCCAGGCGACCAGCCCAAGGATGACGACGACACAGGCGGTTTCGGCTGCCAGGCTCCCCCGTAGCGCGCCGAGCGCGCCACGATGATCGGCATTGGCGATCGACTGCTCGAACGCTGGTGTCAGCCGAAAGCGATTGAGCGAGGCAAGGCCCAGCATTAAGACAAACAGCGCCAGTTTGGCGAGCAAGAGTTGACCGTAGAGCGTCGTGGCAAGTGCTGCGACGTTGTCAATCCCGACCAGCATCCATGCGTTGACCAGACCGGTAACTACGACCGTGGCGACCACAATCGTCCCGACCGTGCCGAAACCGTGCAGCGCCCGGTGCGTCAGGCCGAGATGCGCTGCGTCGACCTCAGCAGCCGGACGTGACACGAGCAAAAGCAGGCCGAGCAGCGCGCCGACCCAGGCACCCGAGGCGATCAGGTGGAGAATGTCGGCGATGAGGTGGACCCAGCCCATCGCGGCTTCGTCCATCGCCCCGTGTCCGGTCCATGGCAGCGTTCCAAGGGCAATGCCTGAGGCAAGCATAACGCCCGACAGCCACAGACTACGCTGAGCGGCGAACATCGCAGCAAAAGCAGCCACAACGAGCGCAACCATCCGAAGCTTCCAGGCGGCACCGATAGCGGAACCCGTGAGCAGCCCGCCAATCGCTTCCTGGTCGAGCGGCCAAAGCGGCGTTCCGGCCATCGAGGAAGCCATGAGGACGAGCCAGCCGATTGAAAGCAGCAGGCTCAAGATCGCACTGCCAACCAACCATAGGGGCAGCGCGAGCGCGTTGCTGCGCTCGCGTGCCCGTAGCCCATAAAGGCTGAATGCGGATAAACCGAACAGCGCCGCCATCGCAAAATAGAGCGCAAAGCGGACGCCGATCAGCGACCAATCAGACATCGGCTCACTTTACCGTAAAGGCGTAATTGCCAGCGACCTTGTGCGTGTCGGTCGAGACGATGTGCCAGTCGACGGTGTACCGCCCAGCGGCCAGCCGCCCCTTGGGCGTAACCACCAGCGTACGACCATCCGCCGCAAGCGCCGCAGTGCTCGGCATCTTCATTGCTGCCATTCCGGGCATCGCCGCCATCGTGAGGTCAGCTTTGGAGAACGCTGGCATCAGCTTCTCGCTGAACTGGAGTTTGATCTGTGCGGGCTTCGCTACGGTCGCATTGGCGGCCGGGCTGGCGGAGAGCAGCTTGGGATGGGCATTGGCTGCGCCTGCAAAAGCGACGAGTGCGGTAGCAGCGATCAGGAATGGTAGGCGACGCATGGAGGTCTCTTTCGTGTTGGTTGTCCTTCTCCTTCATACGCGGCTTCGTCGGCTACCCCTCAGATCGCTTCATCGCAGAGCGTCTCGCTCGAAAATTGGTCGTGAGATGCGATGGCATCAAATCGGCATGCTCATGATATCCTTGTAGGCAGAAAGCAGCTTGTTGCGCACTTGCAACGTCGCCTCGAAGCCGATCGAGGCTTCCTGGCGAGCGAGCATCACCTTGGCGATGTCGGTTTCCTCCCCCCGCTCATATGCTACCGTCAGAGCGCCGGCCCGCGCATTCACCGCATTCATTTTTTGCAACTGGGACTGGAATGTCGACGCGAAGCCGCCCTGCTGCGCCGTTCCGACCGGCGCCACTCCCCCCGGGGCCATTGTCGTTCCGGATGGAGTTCGGATCCGCGACTTTCTGAAGCGCAGTGTTCATTGCGGCTTCAAAGGTTGGCTTGCCCGCGGCACCGGGACCGGTCAACGAGAGCGGGGTGCTCGCGACGTTGCGAAGCGCAGCGTTCTTTTCGAGAACCGCGCTGCGGATGGCCATGATGTTGTTGATCGACATGCTGCTCACGATCGCCTCTGTGGGTGGAGACAGATCGGGCACGGTAGCGACGCATAAATTAGAAATTGGTTAATACCGGTTATTCTCAATTGAAAAATTATTAAAGGGTACATTTCCTCATTGGGTTCGGCCAGCAAGCGTCTCGCTCGTACGTCCCGCGGCTCGCTAGCACCGGCTGGGCACCATGAGGGGTTAGGGCTTCGCTCGCGTAACCTATGCTAGAGGGTGGAGTGAACGACATGGACGACCTCGACGCGATGTTGACCAGGCTGGCGCAGGCGCCCTTGCCGAGTAGCATTGACGGAATAGAAGCAGGGTGCTCGCGCGTATCGCTGCGCGGCCTGTAGCGAGCGCCAGCATGGGGATGGGGGCGATAACGGTTGCTGCGGCGCTCGTGTTTGGCATTGTTGGCGCAGGCATTCCCGCACGCGAGGCTCGTGCAATGACACCCCTGTCACCCTTGGGACCGACGTCGCCACTTGCACCCTCGACCTTACTTGTCGGAACTCCATGAACGGGCGCGCCCGGCTGGCGGTAGGTGTGATTGCGTGCTTCATCGCCGCGATCAGCGGTGTGTTCGTCGGGCGGGCGCTGCTCCCTTCGCAGATTCAGCCCGGAAATGAACTGCATGAGGTGCTGCATCACAAACTGGCGCTAAACGCGAACCAGCAGGCCCGCGTCGAAGCGTTGGAGCAACGGTTCTCGGTGCAGCGGCGGGCCTTTGAGCTTGAACTGAGGGCCGATAATGCGCGGCTGGCCGAGGCGATCGAGACAGAGCATGGTAACGGCCCCCGCGTCGCCGCGGCGGTCGATCGGAGCCACGCCGCTATGGGCGAGTTACAAAAGGCGACGCTCGCCCACGTATTCGCCATGCGGCAGCTTCTCCGGTCCGACCAGACCGGCCAGTTCGACCAGGCGGTGGTCAAGGCGCTCACCGACGATCATCATTAAGCCTGGGCGGTGAGCCTCGACTGGAAAACGCTGTCCGAAGCGGAGCTTGCGACACTTTGTATTGCCGGCCGAGAGACAGCGTTCGCTGAAATCATGCGCCGAAACCGGCGGCCGGTGTTCCGGGTGATCCGCGCTTGTGTGGGTGACACGGACGAGGCGCTCGACCTGTTGCAGGAGACGTTCATCGCCGCGCACCAGGCAATGCACCGCTACGACGGTGAGCGATCAATGCGCACCTGGCTATCGACGATCGCGATCAATAAATGCCGTGACTGGGGACGGAAGCGAACTGTTCGGCGCTTTCTGTCATTGGCTACGCCGATCGGCGCCGAAGCGGAGGCCGTGGGGGACAATCAGGTGGCACCCGATGACGCGGTCGGCGATCGGCAGGAGTTGAATCGAGTAGCAAGGGCTATTGCCGCCTTGCCTATCACATTGAAGGAGCCCTTGGTGCTTCGCACAATCGAAGGGCTCAGTCAGGCCGAGACGGCCGCCATATTGTCGATCAGCGAAAAGGCGGTGGAGACCCGGCTATATCGCGCCCGCACAAAGCTCCTGGAGAGTTTGGGCGGGCGCACCAGGTGACGCGCTGCCAAGCTTGCCAAAGGGCAGCTCCATCGGGCAGCTAGCCCGCTTCGCCCGCGCAATTCAGGTTTCCGAAATTCGATTATCCGGTCACCTTCGCGCACCAGTGCGAAACGTGGATGAGGGGTCAGGCTGCGTCGCACGTAATAGAATGTGAAGCGCCCTTTGGGGTGCTCGCGTCGTTTATGCATGAGCCCGAACTGACCATTAAACTCAGCGACGGCAGGACTTTCTAACATACGGCAGGACTTTCTAACATAAAGGCATCGATATGCGTCGGACAGCTGTTTTCCTCCTGGCCACCACCATCCTTTTTGCCGGCACGGCAGAAGCGCGGACGTATGACCTCGTCCTCGACCGGCAGAAAGTTGAGGTCGAACCAGGTCGAAAAGATATGGCCATCACGGTCAATGGCGGAATTACGGCACCGGTGTTGCGGTTCACCGACGGTGAGACTGCGACTATTCGGGTCACCAACCACCTGAAGGAAACGACCTCGATCCACTGGCATGGCCTGCTGGTGCCAGGATCGAAGGACGGTGCGCCCGGGTTCAATGGCTTTGCCGGCATCAAGCCCGGCGAGACCTACACCTACACCTTCAATCTCCGGCAGACCGGGACCTATTGGTATCACGCGCACTCGGCGACCCAGGAGCAGGAAGGCCAATACGGGGCGTTCATCATCGATCCCAAAGCCGGCAGCGATATCGCGGTCAAAGCGGACCGCGATGAAGTCGTGCTGCTTTCAGAGCATACGCGCACCGCGCCGGAGCGGATATTGCGCAACCTGAAGGGTGATTCGGGATATTACAATTTCTCCAAGCGAACCACGCCCGAGCTGTTTCGCGATGTTGCGAAATTCGGCTTGAAGAAGACCTTGGCGGACCGTGCGGCCTAGAACAAGATGCGGATGGATCCGACCGATATCGCCGACGTTGGCAACTACACGCTGCTCGTGAACGGGCAGCCGAGCAGCCGCAAACCTTACCTTCCGTTCACGCCCGGTGAGAAGGTGCGGCTTCGGATCATCAACGGCTCGGCGATGAGCTTCATGGATGTTCGAATCCCCGGATTGACGATGACCGTCGTTGCGGCCGACGGTCGGGCCGTCGAGCCCGTCACGGTCGATGAGTTCCGCATTGGTGTTGCCGAGACGTACGACGTGATTGTCGAGCCCAAGGCAGGCCAGGCCTATCCGCTGTGGGTGGAGACGCTTGACCGCAGAGCGTCCGTGCTGGCGGCGATTGCGCCTCGGGAAGGGATGGCCGTGACGGCACCGGCGCCGCGTCCGCGCCAGGTCTTGTTGATGAGTGAGATGGGCAGCATGGGCATGTCGATGGGCGGCGATGGCAAGCCGATGGCAGGCATGGATCATTCCAGCGGCTCGATGCCCGGCATGGACATGAGCGGCGGGAAATCGATGGACATGGCTGGAATGAACCAATCTGGAGGCTCGATGCCGGGCATGAACATGAGCGGCAATGCGGGCGCTTCGGCGAAGTCTTCAGCCAGTTCGAAGGCAGGGTCGAGCCATTCCACCTCGGGCGCCATGGCCGGAATGGACATGGGCGATAGCAAGTCGATGGCTATGGCTGGAATGGACCACTCGGGCGGCTCGATGCAGGGCATGGACATGAGTAGTAAAGCTCCTGCGTCGTCAGACCACACGAAGATGCCAGGAATGGCTAGTGCATCGATGATGGCCAGCAACACCCCTGCGCGATCGGGGAGTGCGGTCCAGGCGACCTCATCCGGCAAGAAGGAGACGCCGTTCCCCCGCGTCGATTACGGCATGGGGTCCGATACGACGGCTGGCATGGACGGGATGGCGATGACCGATGGCGGCATGCCGGGGATGACCGGCAATAGTCAGGCAATGGCCGGCGTGGACATGGGCAGCGGCAAGATGGCCATGCCCATGCAGCATACCGGGATGGCCGGGATGGCCGGCGGTAGCGGGTCTATGGCTGGAATGGATATGAGCGGTGGCGGAGGCAGCATGGCTGGCATGGCGGGCATGTCGATGACATCGCTTGCCGACGAGGGCGACACTGACGGATCGGGGCGAGTCTTCGGCTGGGCCACAGGCGCTCCTTATGGAGCGCGCGTGCTTTCGGTAAAAGACTTGCGAGCACTGGCCCCGCAGCGTGACACCCGCGCACCGACCCGGACGATCGTCATCAAGGTGTCGGGCAACATGGAGCGCTATATCTGGACGCTTAACGGCGCCAAGTTCGGCGAGGCACCGCCGATGAAGGTTGCATTTGGTGAGCGGGTTCGCATTACCTTCGTCAACGAGACGATGATGGCGCATCCGATGCACCTGCACGGGATGTTCTTCCAGGTCGAAAACGGGCAGTCGGCAGATCGGCTGCCCGACAAGAACGTCGTGACGATCGCTCCCGGCAAAACGCAGTCGATCCTGCTTACCGCAGACGAAGCCGGGGAATGGCCGCTTCACTGCCACCTGCTCTACCATATGGAGAGCGGCATGATGCAGAAGCTTATCGTGGCGTCGGTCAGTCAGCCAAACGGGATGCCCACGCCTGCAATGCAGTCGATGCCTGGGATGGATCACGGGACGGGAACGAATTGATGTGGTTCATCATGGCTGCCGCAGCTGCGGCAGCGGCAAGCACGCCGGCCGCACCTCAGACCGTGGAGGTCCCGGCGGGTCCGCCTGCACCGCAGGAAAAAGACGTCATGGAACGCCAGATCGAGATGGGCGGAATGGGTCATGAGGAGCGGACCTTTACCTACAATCGCATCGAGGCGGACTATTCACGCCAGCGCGGCAAGAACGTCGGCAATTATGATGCCGAGGGCTGGGTCGGAGGCGACCGGGACAAGTTCTGGTACAAGAGCGAAGGGGAGAAGAATGGCCCGCGGACCGAGCAGCTGGAGTTTCAGGCGCTCTACAGCCGCAACGTCTTCACCTATTTCGATGTCCAGGGCGGCGTGCGCTACGACGTCGAGCCCGATAGCCGGGGGTATGCGGTCTTTGGTATACAGGGTCTGTCGCCGTACCGGCTCGAAACCCAGGTGCATGCTTTCGTCGGCTTCAAGGGCGACGTCAGCATCAGGTATAAGCAGAGTTTCGATCTGCTCATGACCAACCGACTGATCGTGGCACCCACGCTGGAGACCGACTTCTATCTGAACGACGCGCCTAGACGCCGGGTGAAGTCCGGATTTTCGGTCATCGAAACGGGCGTGCAGACGCGCTATGAATTCAGCCGCAAGTTCGCGCCCTACGTCGCGATCGTGTACGAGAGCAAGCTTGGCGGGACCGCCCGGTTAGCCCGGTTGGACGGCGAGAATGCGGGGGGCTGGGCGCTGAGAACAGGTATCCGTGCATGGTTCTGAGTCGCCCCCTCGCAGCGGTCATCAGCGCATTCATGAATTGCGGGGACATTGTGACATGAGAAGAACACGGGTTATCTCGGCCATGCTCTTGTTGCCTCTAGCTGTAGCGGCGTGTGGCACCAAAGATGAAACGCCGAGCATTTCTGAGGACCAGATGAACCATTATGCGGGTGTCCCCGAACACGATCACCCGACGAATGCTGCAACAAGCACGACTCCGGAGCCGACTACGCCGGAATCAGCAAAGAAGCGGTAGAGACCACGTCGTTGATCCCCAGCAAGCTTCGGGATCAACGACGCTGACCGCTCAGGCACCTTTCGGCTTGCGACCGCTATTGTGCATGCTGACGATCTTCCAGCTGCTCCCTACGCGCCTCAAGACGCTGGTGGCGACGCCAAGACGTTCAGCAACAGCTCCGGTCTTCGGCTCGATCCTGAAGCGATAGCTTTCGGTCGCGAGCGCGACCGGACCTTCGAAGCGGACGCTGACCTTGTAGTCGGAGAAGTTGAACGACCTGAACGCCGCCAGCTCGGGCCCAAGATGATGGGCGAGATAGGTCGCATAGGTGCCCTCCGATCCGCCCGTTTCAAAAATCTGGGAGTCGGCCGCGAAGAGACGTTCTGTCCCGGTCGCGTCGAGCTTTTCGATCGCCGCTTTGTACTCAGACAGCACCGCTTCCACGGCCTTTGTGTCCGCCATGCGCGACGGAGACTGCGCAGCGACCGCAATCGGCACTACCAGCGACGTGGCCACAGCCACCCTCAGTCCAAGCATCATCTTTTTCCCCTTAGAACGCCAGATGGTTGAGGCCGCCATGCATGAAAGTGCCCCCCAGGAACCCCTGTACCGATATCGCCAGCGTCATCAAACCGAGCAGCCCCCAATATGCAGTGCGAGATCGATCGGGCGCTCTGCGGTGCGCTGTAGCCAGGTAGGCGAGGCCTATCCCGAATACCGCGATCGAGGTGCCAAGCCAGCGATGGGTCATCAGGATCGGATTGCGGTCCCATAGATAGAAGCCGCCAGCGAACCAGCCGAGGAACGCCGCCACGATAGCCCCCAGCGCCCCGACCACGAGCATGACGTGCGCAGCGCGCTGGTAGTCGCGATTTTGGCGCCATAGCCCGAACAGCTCGACCGCGAAGGCGCCGATGAACATCGCGATCGGGAAATGGATGACCATCGTATGGACGCGGCCAAGCCAGCTCACGAGGCGCTCGCCGAAGCTCTTGTTCTTGTTGGCGCCCTCGTCGTGCATGCCGCCCATCGCCATGTCGTCGCCGGCGATATTCGCGTTGAGGCTCGTCATCGAACCCATGGCCATGTGATCATCTGCCTTGGCAGGAGCCGCGCTATTGGCCGCCCCGGGACCTGCGCCCAGCGCGTCATGATCCTCATGCGCGAATGCGAGCGAGCCCGTCGACAGTGCTACAAAGCCCAGCACTATTATCGTAAACCGCTTTGCCGATCGCGTCATCGCATTACCTCGTCTTGAGTGATTTATTGCTCGTGGTGTTTTGGATTGTTGCCCATCGGCAGTGATCTGAACGAGGCTCTAACCCGTCATCTTCAGCATGCCCGGAGCAAGCGCCATCCACATCGCCATGGCCACCATCATCACGTTCTCGGTCAGCGAGATGAAGCCGAGGGGCACGTTGCTATCCCCGCCCACGCAGGCGCATTTCAACTCCCGTTTGTCGATATAGACCGCTTTGAACACCGAGGCCGCGCCAATGGCGCCAATGAACAAGGCGACGGGCACTGACAGCCAGGTCAGCGCACCGGCGATCATCAGCACGCCCGCGCCACCTTCTGCGAACGGGTAGATGTACGAATAGGGCACCCAGCGTTTGGCGAGCAGATCGTACCCGAGGAACATACTGGAAAAGCTCTCGATGTTCTGGAGCTTCAGCAGCGCTAGGACGCACATCGAAAAAGCAATGAACCATTCGCCCGCGCGGATCGTGAAAGGGGTGCCGAACACGGCGTAGCTCGTGGCGAGAGACATCAGCGCCGTCATCGCAAAGACCGCAATCACGGGGCGGTAGGAGACGGCTTTGGGGTCGCTGACTGTCTTGCCGAAAAAGCGGCGCAGATCGTCATAGCCGCCTATTCGCTCGCCAGAGATAAATGTCTGGGGGGTCGTTTTGACCCCATACTCCGCCTTGAAGGCATCGGTTTCTTCGCGGGTCGTAAGCCAATGATCCTCGACCGCGTAGCCCTCGCGCCGCAGCAGATTCTTTGCTTTAAGACCGTAAGGGCACGTGTGTTCCGCCATCACCATCCGGTAGATGGTTGCCTGCTTGGCGGGGCCGGTAGCCATGTGCTTCTCCGCTTCTTTTCTCCGCTTGCAACAGCACGAGCGAATTACCCTAGGTCATCAGTTGAACCGTCCAGGGCGCAAGCTCCTGCGGAACGCCTTTCCACGGTTGCCAAGAGCACATTCAAGGCCCCTGCCCATGCGTCACGGATGCGAGAGGGTTGCCAGGAACGCTCCCGACAACCCGCTGGCAGCTATCGACGTTTACTTGTGCTTGGCTGCCGCCTTGTGCCCACCCTTGTGATGAGCGGCCTTCTTCGGGGCGGCCTTCTTGCTCTTCATGTCCATTTTCGATCCGGGCGCCATCTTCATACCGGCCATCGAGCCGCCATTTGACTGCGCCGATGCGACGCTGATGCCGGCAGTGGCGATACCGATGGCAGCTGCGGTCTGAAGGAGCCTCACGGCGATTTTCAACTTGGTCATAACGTCTCCGATCGTGCCTAGGGCAGCGGCGGTGCAACCGTCGTGCCTACAAGATGATACGCGCCACGAGCCGTTTGCCCTCGGGGGCCAGAAGCATGACAATCGCAAGCAACCATTGCGGCCTAAACCGCTCCAGGTGAACCGGACTGCCGCTTGCTCGTTGAGGATCGAACCACAAAGAAAGGAACCAGCATGACCCGTCTTCTCGGTATGATGAGCATCGCCGCAGTGACCGTCGCCGCCACGCCGGCACTTGCCCAGCACTCGCAGATGGGCGGAATGGCGATGCCCGGGATGCAGGGCATGCAGGGCATGCAGAACATGGGGCCAGCGCAAAAAGAGCTTTCGGCCGCGATGGACCGCATGAACCAGGCGATGATGCAGGGAATGATGGACCCCGATCCCGCCAAGGCATGGATGAAGAGCATGGCCGCTCACCACCGCGGCGCGATCGAGATGTCACAGATTATCATGCGTCACACAAAGAACGCCGAGGTGTTGGCAGAGGCTCGGAAGACGGTCGATGACAATCAGCGGGCGCTCACCGAGCTGCAAGCGAAAATGCGCTGATACTCAGCTGTCCCAGCGGGCCGGTGAGGGGTAGCGACAACGCCACCTTTCACACGTGCGGCTCTGCGAGACAAGATGACAGTCTCGACACTGAAACTCTCGTGAATGGTCGCTGACAGATGCATTCAGAACTGCTTCAACCAGGACGATCTACCAAGACCTCACGTAATGGAACGATGAGGAGAATGGAAATGTTTGGCAAAATGTTTGCGGCTGCCGCACTGGTTGCATCTACAGCTGCTGTTCTAGCACCAAGTGCGGCGCTCGCCCGGGATCGCAACCACGGTGGTTGGCAGAATCAAGATCGTCATTCTCAGGGCGGGTATGGCAACCATGGGTACAACCGTGGCAATGGTGGCCATCGGTATAATCGTGGCGGTGGCCATGGTTACAATGCCGGCAACGGCTATTATAATAATGGCTACTACCCTCGCCAGCATGGCTATCAGCAGCAGCATGGGTATGATCGTGGGTATAACCAGCATTACCAAAGCGGCCACGACAACTATCGCGGCCATTGACCTGGGTTCGCATCCCGAGACTTGACCGGATCGGGGTGCGAGCGCCGCGACTAGCCCTTACAGTAAATATCTCAATAGGGTCACCTGTCCCCGCTACCGCGCAGCAAGTTGTGGATCGCGGTCGCTGCCTGCGCGGCTTGGCCCATTGCGACACTGATCTGATCGAGACTTTCGACAACATCGCCCGCCGCGAACAAACCGCTAACCGAGGTCTGCTGATGCGCGTCGGTGACAACGCAACCGCCTTCGCTAAGCTTCACCCCGATCTCTGCGACGAGTTGCGTGTGCGGTGAAGAGCCAAGCGCAGGATACAGGGTGTCGAACGAGAGCTGGCGTCCATCTGCCAGTCGAACCGCGAGTTGATCGCCATCGATCGATATTTGATCGACCGCTTCTTTGATTATTTCGACACCGAGCCCAACTAGCCGCGCCTCGTCCGGCCAGGAGAGTTCGGGCGAGCGTTGCGTCAGCAGCGTCACGCGTGCGCCGTAGGGGCGTAGGAACTCAGCCTCGGCAGCGCCATGATCGTCACAGCCGAGCACAGCGATATTGGTGCCCTTCGCCTCATAAGCATCGCACACTGGGCAGTAGCGGATCAGGCCGCGCGCCAATGCGTCGTCGTGCGTCTCCTGAGGCATCGAGGGCCGGTGATTTCGAACGCCGGTCGTCAGGATCACGGTACGGCCCTGCCAGCTTGTCGTGTCCGTCGCGACCGAGAACCCGTCCTCGACGATCGCCAGGCGAACCACCCTGCCCTGCTGGATTGTTGCGCCGTACGCCTGCGCCTGCCGTTTCATACGCGACAGCAGATCCGCACCACCAATCCCGTCTGGGAAGCCTGGCAGATTGTGTGACCGCGGGATCGAACTTGCGCGGCCCGCCCCCGCGTCGATCACAACACAGTTGCGTAGAAAACGCCCGAGATAGGTCGCGGCCGTCAGCCCGGCGGGGCCACCTCCGATGATGATGCAATCCACGTTGTTCTGCGACGTCGACCCGTCAGCTGCCGTGCTCATAAAGCCATTCCCCCAAGCCGGCTCTAGCGCGCGCTCTATTCACGTTTACGCGTGCACGGCGATCGTCCCTCACGTCGGGTGTCACGCAGGATCATTCCTGTTCCGCATACGCCCATTGGTCGTCATTTGAGCAAAGTTGGATGGTGGTTCTGCGGCCGAGCTTCCCGCATGAACAAGCCCGAACAGATCGGCGCTTCAATGGCCCCCGTGACCGCCGTGACCACCACCGCCGCCGTGACCGCCGCCACCGCCATGGCTGAATCCACCGCGATGGCCAAAGCCGCCGCCGTGTCCATAACCACCGCCGTGGAGTCCGAAGCCGATCCCAACCGAACCGTAAAAGGGTGACCCATAGCCCGGATAGCCATAGTAGGGGTCGTAAGAGCCCCCGCCGCCCCGATAGCGACCGTTATACGCGAGATTTTGGGCCGGCACTGCAATCAGGCAAGATCGTACACCTTGCGTCTGGGCCGCTGGGACCGGCGCGGCTGGAGGCGCGTCCGGAGCTGACAAGGGCTGCGCTACGAAAGCTCCTGGTGTGTTACACGGCACCGCGAAATAGGCGATATTACGACTCGGAGGACCATACGTCGCGCAACCGCCAAGTGCCGCTGCGAGACCGGAAATTGCCGAAAGTTTCAAAATCTGCGGTGACATGTGGAGCCTCCATCGATTGAGCGTGGATCACGACTGTCGCCGAGGCTGCAAGGCGCATGCACGGCCTCAAACGCTGCTGCCGACCCCAGGCGCCGGCCGGACACACCGGCTGACCAGACGCGCCAGAGCCGCCAATATTAATAGATACGCATCTGGCGCGGAAATCCCTCAAAGCGCGCCGCCTGCTCACTCCATCACTGCGAGCAGATCGTCAACCGTCGTGGTCGCGAACGCGGTAAAGCTGTCCGCGACTGCATAGGGGAGCAGCAGATCGCGGCCGACAACGAGCGCGCCGCAACTGTAGACGACATTGGGGACATAGCCATCGCGCTGCTTGGGGCTGGGAGCCAGAACCGGGCGAGGTGTACGCGCCAGAAGCTTTGAGGGGTCGCCCTTGTCGAGCAGGCAGGCGCCGATGCAGTAGTTGCGGACCGTGCCAACCCCGTGCGTCAACAACAGCCATCCCTCGTCTACCTCGATCGGTGAGCCGCAATTGCCCATCTGGACAAACTCCCAGGGATAGCGCGGCTCGATCAGCTTGGCGCCGCCGCCCCAGCGGAGGATGTCGTCAGATCTCAGCAGCCAGATATTCTTGTTGTCCTGGCGGCCCAGCATCGTGAACAAGCCGTCGACCCGACGGGGAAAAAGCGCCATCCCTTTGCCCGTCGAGGCATCGCCGGTAAGCGCGCGCATCTCGAAGGTGCTGAAGTCGGTCGTGGTCAGCAGCTCCGATCGCGCCTCTGCGCCGCTGAACGCGGTATATGTCCCATGGTAAGCGACCGTGCCGTCACCTTCGTCAAAGCGGACCAGCCTGAGATCCTCGATACCCTGGCGTTGGCTAGGCAACACCGGAAACAGCACGGTTTCCGACAAAGTCTCGCTGCCGCCATAGCGGAGGCGGACCGCGTCGTCGGTATCGGCACGCTCGATGATCGGCTGCATCGACACCGAACTGGGATCATCCACGATCAACGCGCCGCCCGGTTTCCATCGCCCCGTGCGAAACGTTACCGAGGAAAGGTGGCCCTCGCCGATCCCGCGCAGCGACAGGATGATCCGAACCTCGCCATCGACAACGCCGCTTTGGTCGGGATGTAGGACGGCGCCGGGATTGAACAACGCTGCGCTCTCATAGGCATATTCCTGGCTGAAATAGGCTCCGATCAGTCGGCGTCGCGCGTCGTCGCAGCGATCGGCACCTTCGAAGTGATCCGCGACCTCGTCAAAACGCCGCCGCAGCATCGCGTCGACGTCGCGGTGGTTCTGGTCGAGTGACGCGGTGACGCCCTCCAGCTGACGGGTCAATTCCGCCTCGTCTAGCGATAGGATTAAGTCGACCGTCTCCTGAGTGCGTGTCGTGCCAGCGTCAAAGCCACGCGGATAGCCGGGCTCGAATGGCCTGACCAAGGTACGCGACGGATCGGGCCGTAGCGTGACATGAGGAAAACGGAGCTTCGCGCGCTGGATCATGTCAGGCTTTCTCGAATTGTGGCATGTGAATAGGCAGGCTTGGCCAATCAAAGGTCATCCCTATGCATCATGAAGCCTCTACCCAGGCTGGAGATGCCGCAGCACCGCAGCGTTCATCCGGCGCCGCGCCGGGATGTCGACGCGCGCGGCCATAAACCACGAGGCGATGCAGAGTGCAGACAACAGGACAAACCCTGACCATGGCGCAGGTAACTGTGGAAGACCTGGTAGAAGTTTGGGCAGGCCCATCACCCCAAGCGTAAAGACGGGGATTTGCAAGACATAGATGGGATAGGAAATCTCCCCCAGAAAAGCGCTGATTCCTCGACTTGGAACCGGGTTGCGCCCAGCCGAAGCGGCTACAATCAGCGGAAATAGAAACAGCACGCAGGCCGCATCAAATAGCCCCCGCAAGGCAGGTGGTATGGGCGCACCAAGGGCGCCGATCGTGATCACGATGATGATGGCCTGGGGTAGCTTGACGGAAGTCAGCGCTGCTAATCTTCCCTCCTCCCGAGCGCGGTGAATCAAAACTCCGACAAAGAAGGAAAAGGTGACCCTGATTGCGGCTAGATGAGCATCAGGCCAATATGCTCCTCCATTAAGATTGCCGCGAATGAGTACCAATGCCAAAAGGACCAAGCCCGATATGCTGGTGATCTTTCTCAGTCGTTCGACAGTCAGAAATCTGAAACCAAAGCCGTAAACAGCGTTGGCGAGCAGCTCGAATGACAGAGTCCACGCTACAAAGTTCGCAGGAAACAGCGGTTGATACGGGATACCCACCGGTGGCGAAGGCAACATCGCGACGTTGAATATGCCGGAGAGCATTATCTCCGCTGCGAGATGATCGTTTCGATAGTAATAAGCGAGTTCAACGATGCCCAGCGCCAAGGCCAGCAGATAGAACATGGGGTAATCGCGGATCGTACTGAACCCTTTTACGACTTGGACGGGCGATATCGGTGCCATCAAAGTTCGGCGCTAAGATGAAGCGCTGGTTGGGGAAGTAGCCCTGATCCTGCCTATGACGGAGGACGACCATGAGCGCGTATGTCGGTTTGGACGTTTCGTTGAAAGAGACAGCGGTATCGGTGCGACGGGGCGGCAAACGCATCTGGCGTGGAAAATGTGCGTCAGATCCGAAGGTTTTAGCTGATTTGATCCGCGCACGCGCGCCGGACGCCGAGCGGGTCGTATTCGAAACCGGTCAATTGTCGACGTGGTTCTACCATGCGCTCAAGGCCGATGGTGTTCCTGCCATCTGCATTGATGCGCGGCACGCGAACTGCGCTGGATATGGCCGCGAACAAGACAGACGCGAACGACGCGGATGGTCTGGCGCATATTGCAGAAGTCGGCTTCTACCGGGAAGTTCGGGTAAAGGGGTTCGAGAGCATGCTGATGCGTACGCTGGTCGCGGCGCGAGATCAGATTCTCAAAGTGATCGTCCAGATGTCGAACCAGATTCGCGGACTGATGAAGACCTTTGGCCTAGTCGTGCCGAAAAGTGCTGGTGGTGCTTTTGAGGGCCATGTCCGTCGATTACTGGCGGATAATACCCAGCTTGAACGGATCGTCTTGCCGATGCTCGATGCCTGGCGAGGGTTGCGTATGCAGGCTGCTAAACTTGATGGGCAACTTCGTGCCGCCTCGCGGTTGGATCAACGATGCGCTCTACTCATGTCCATTCCTGGCATCGGTCCGGTCACGGCGTCTTCGTTCGTCGCAGCCGTGGAAGAACCTGGCAATTTCAAATCATCTCGTGCGGTAGGCGCTTGGCTTGGTTTGACGACTAGGCGCTACCAGTCCGGCGAAGTCGATTACGGCGGCCACATATCCCGTCGGGGGAGATCCGCGCCTCCGCGGCCTGCTTTACGAGGCCGCTGTCGTGATCCTGACGCGTCGACGGGCGAAAGCACTTTGAAACAGTGGGGTGTCGGATTGAGGGAACGTCTCGGCTTCAAGAGAGCAGCCGTGGCGGTCGCTCGCAAACTTGCCGTCATCATGCACCGTATGCTGCATACAGGAGAGCTTTTCGACCGGACCGCTGGCGCTGCCGTCAGCTGACAACAGCTTGACCGAAATGCCAGCCTGAGGATGCCCCTGCCGGGGCGTAGGCCGGATCATTCCGCTATGTCCGTTGCGAGAGGCGACACTGCCTGAATGCGCATAGAACATTGGAAGATCCGCTTTTACGAAAACCCATCCTGCGGCGCCAAATGGCGACCGCGTAGACGACCATGTACCGGCAGAAGCAGTCATCAGATGATGTTTTTAACAGGTAGGAAATGCGCCCGATGAAATCTCCTTGACCCCACCGCGATTAGACGACGGATCGAGCGGGTCCGGTAACCGGATGGCTACGAAATCCGGTTAATCCTCCGGTGACAGGGCCGGCATTCCGGGCTTTGGGGGAATTTCCAACACCATGTTTCCGATTATCGGCATCGTCGTCCTGCTCGTCATGGTATTCGGCGGCTTCGCGTTTACCGGCGGGGCGCTCGGCCCCGTGCTCGAGGCGATCCCGCACGAGATGCTCATCATCGGCGGTGCGGCCGCCGGCGCGCTGATCATCGGCAATTCGGGCAAGGAGCTCAAAGGCCTCGGCGGCGGGCTGATGAAGGTCTTCAAGGGCCCGAAATATAAGAAGCAGGATTATCTCGACGTCATTTTCCTCGTCAGCAAGCTGATGAAGATGCTGCGCGTCGACGGGCCGATCGCGCTCGAGCCGCATGTCGAGGACCCCAATTCCTCCGCGGTCTTCGCCGAATACCCCAAGCTGCTGAAGGACCATGCGCTGATCAACCTGATCGCCGACACGCTGCGCCTCGTCGTGGTGTCGAGCGGTACGCTCGACGTGCATGCGGTCGAGGAGGTGATGGACCAGTCGATCAAGACGCATCATCACGAGGAGGAAAGCGCGCACGGCACGCTGACCAGCCTCGCCGACGCGCTGCCTGCGCTCGGCATCGTCGCGGCGGTGCTCGGCGTGGTGAAGACGATGGGATCGATCGACAAGCCGCCGTCGGTGCTCGGCTCGATGATCGGGTCGGCGCTGGTCGGCACGTTCATGGGCGTGCTGCTGGCCTATGGCATGGTCGCGCCGCTGGCGAACCGGCTGAAGCAGGTGCTCGACGCCGATGCCTCGATCTACGGCGTGGTGAAGCAGATCATCATCGCCTCGCTCCACGGCCATCCGCAGCCGCTGGTGATCGAGGCGGCGCGCTCGGGGATCGCGCATCGCAACCAGCCGGGCTTCGCCGAAGTCTTTGACGGGCTGCGCGGGAAGTAGGATGGCACGCGCGCCGCACGGGGCGAACCAGCCGCCCAAGATCATCGTCAAGAAGGTCTATATCGAGGGCCATGGCGGCCATCATGGCGGTGCCTGGAAGGTCGCCTATGCCGATTTCGTGACCGCGATGATGGCGTTCTTCCTGCTGCTGTGGATCCTCGGCGCGACGACCGAGAAACAGCGCAAGGGCATTGCCGACTATTTCGCGCCGACGCTGATCGACACGCACACGCTGGGGATCGGCGGCGGGGCGCTGCTGGGTGGCGAGTCGATCCTGTCGAAGAACAAGATCGGTCCGCAAGCGGGGCAGACCAGCCTGCCGCAGATCGCCATTCCGAATGCGGGCGCGGGCGGCGCGGACACCGGCACCGGGCCCAAGGGCAACAAGAAGGGGCTCGACGCGCTGAATGCGGAGGATCGCCGCAATTTCGACGCGATGCGCCGCAAGGTGCTCCGCCAGATCGAACAGTCGAAGAACCTGTCGCGTCTGGCGAGCCACATCCGCTTCGTGCCGACGCAGGACGGGATGCGCATCGACCTGATCGACGATGCCGATTATTCGATGTTCGCGCTGGGCACGACGGCGCTCGACGCCAGGGCAGGCGATCTGATCGGGATGATCGCGGGATCCATTGCAGGGTCGGCGAACCCGATCATGATCCGCGGGCACACCGACAGCGTGCCCTATGGCGATCCGCGCGCGATGAACAACTGGATGCTCTCGTCGGGGCGCGCCGAGGCGACACGACGGCGGCTGCTCGCCGGCGGCACGCCCGAGGCGCGCTTCGAACGGATCGAGGGTGTCGCGGACCGCGAGCCGCTGATCGTCAAGAACCCGAGCGATCCGCGCAACCGGCGCGTCGCGATCACCTTGCTCTACCGTCGGGGTCGTTTCGGCAGCTAGCCCGGCGCGACGACCCGGCCGGTGTCCGCCGGGGTGGTGAGGGGCGGCAACGGCGCGTGCGCCCTGCCTAATGCGAAAAGGGGCCGGTGGCGAACCACCGACCCCTGTAGTCGCTCAGATCGGTCGACCCGCGTCGCTTATTCGGCGACAGCCTCGACCTTGCGCTTGCGCTGCGGCGCGGCAGCCGGGGCTTCGGTCTTGCGGGCGCCGGGCTTGCGACCGAGACCGATCTTCTTGGCCATGGCACGGCGGCTTTCCGAATAGGTCTCGGCGACCATTGGATAGTCCGGCTTCAGCCCGTAGCGTTCGCGATATTCGATCGGCGTCATGCCGTGCGTCGCCAGGTGACGGCGCAGTGTCTTGTACGGCTTGCCGTCGATCATCGAGATGATGTGATCTTTCGATGCCAGCGATTTCCGGACCGAGACTGCGGGGTGTATTCGGCGACGGGCTCGACCACGGGCTCCTCCGTCGACGTGCCCAGCAATGCAGACACGGTGTCGTGCATCTTGCCGAGGAACGACGGAACCTCTTCGGCGGACGTGCGCGTATTGGGGTTTGTCAGCCACGCGATCGTCAGTTCGGTCGCCAATTCAACAGCGTTCAGCTCAATAATGTCTTCGGACATGATATGCTCCAGTCTTTGATCGACGCCTACGCCTATAGCACCCTATAATCAACATCCGATTTGAACCTATTATGCCATTTGCTATGCATTTTTCTTCCAAAAGCCGTGCCGCACGGTATCAAGACGCAATTTCCCGGCTTGGATGCAGTCTCGAGGAAGATCGGGAAGTGGTCTGGGCAGACACTTACTATAGGGGATAATGTCCGATATCTTCATTAACTATGATGCAGATCAGGCCTGATTGATCCGTGGAATGAATATGGGACCGATACCATGGACCTGAATGCTACTGCGGAGGAAGGACGGTCGACCCGAACCCGTCACTGTCTTTGACGGTCCTTCCGAAGTCTGGGGCGGCGTGTGGCTGAGGTCGGCCGGCTGAAGCCGGACGCGTGTGCCGCAGTGCATCGAACCCGGGCAGCAGGCCTAGCGCTGGAGCGCTGATCTGACGGGGGCGGACCGGGCTTCGGTTGCCGAGGTGGTCGGTAGTGTGTGAGCTAAGATCTGATTGCTTGGGGCATTGCCGATCGGCCGCCCGACGGATCGCCTTAGGCGCTGACCGTCGTCTCACCCACCTGGTGAGAATGGTGCCCGGAAGAGGACTCGAACCTCCACGACCTTGCGATCGCCAGCACCTGAAGCTGGTGCGTCTACCAATTCCGCCATCCGGGCACGGGGTAGGAGGGCGCCTCTAGTGGAGGGTTGCGATGCTTGTCAACAACCCTCTTGCTGGGGCAAAGGGCGGGCAGGCATAAAGAATTGGACGGACGGGCGATGAACGACAGACTGGTGACGCTGATCGGGGGCGGAGGTTTCGTCGGCCGCTATGTCGCGCAGGCGCTGCTGGCGTCGGGTGCGCGGGTCCGGATCGCACAGCGCGATCCGCGGCAGGCGTTTTTTCTCAAGCCACTTGGCGGGCTCGGGCAGACGCAATTTGTCGGCGCGACGTGACCAAGCCCGCGACGATCGCGCAGGCGGTGCAGGGTGCGGACATCGTCGTGAACCTGGTCGGGGTGCTGGCGGGTGATTTCCACGGCGTCCAGGCGCTCGGCGCGCGGACCGTGGCGGAGGCAGCCGCCAAGGCGGGGGTCGGCGCGCTGGTCCATGTCTCGGCGATCGGTGCGGACGCCGCATCGGACTCGGCCTATGGCAAGTCGAAGGGCGAGGGCGAGGCGGCGGTCCGCGCGGCCTTCCCCAACGCGACGATCCTGCGGCCGTCGATCATCTTCGGGCAGGAGGATCAGTTCGTGAACCGCTTCGCCGGAATGATCGCCAAGGCGCCGGTCGTGCCCGTGCTGCGCGCTGGAGCCAAGTTCCAGCCCGTGTTCGTCGGCAACGTCGCGGACGCGATCGTCGCCGCGGCCTCGGCTCCCGAGACGTTCGGCGGCAAGACGCTGGAGATTGGCGGGCCGGACGTCATCACCATGGGCAACCTGATCCGCTGGATCGCCGCCGCGATCGGCCGCGAACCGTCGATCGTCGAATTGCCCGATTTTGCCGGGGCACTGATCGCCAAGGCCGGGTTCCTTCCAGGCGCGCCGATCACCCAGGATCAGTGGCGGATGCTGCAGAGCGACAATATCGTCACCGGGGTCGACGGGCTGAAGGCGATGGGGATCGAGGCGACGCCGATGTCGACGGTCGCGCCGGGCTGGCTCGTCCGTTTCCGCAAGGCTGGGCGGTTCGGTCGCCGTGCCGCAACTCGGGCCGACACCCAGGTGGACACGCATTCGGCGACCCACGTGGTCTGATCCCGATGCGGGTCCAGCCGCCATCGACACTGATCGACCAGTCCTGATTCACCGCGCTGCGGGAGCTTTTGCGTGTCCGAACTTCTTACCGTCATCCTTCTCGGCATCGTCGAGGGGATCACCGAATTCCTGCCGGTCTCGTCGACAGGCCATCTCATCCTCGCGACGCGGCTGCTCGGCTATGATGCGGGGCGCTGGGAGGTGTTCAACGTCATCATCCAGCTCGGCGCGATCCTTGCGATCGTGGTCCTGTACTGGCGGACCTTCTGGGCGGTGGGCATGGGCCTCATTCGCCGCGAGCCGAAATCCTGGCTGTTTCTGCGCAATCTGGTGGTCGCCTTCATCCCTGCCGCGGTGATCGGGCTGGCGCTGCACCATTATATCGAGGCGCTGCTCGGCAATGCGAGGTGGTCGCGATCGCGCTGGTCGTTGGCGGCTTCGCCATTCTAGCGGTCGAGCGGTTCGCACCGCGCAGCGACATAAGCGGTGTCGCTGACATCCCGCTGCGCACCGTCGTCGGGATCGGCCTGCTCCAGTGCCTCGCGATGATCCCTGGCGTCAGCCGCTCGGGCGCAACGATCCTCGGGGCGCTGGCACTCGGCGTCGAGCGGCGCACCGCCGCCGAGTTCAGCTTCTTCCTCGCCATCCCCACGATGCTGGGGGCGAGCGGGCTCGAACTGATGAAGAACCATGCGGCGCTGACCAGCGGCGAGGGTGTCGGCCTGCTGTCGATCGCGATCGGCGCGCTCGTTTCGTTCGTCGTCGCGTTGCTGGTGGTCAAATGGTTCGTCGGAATCGTCACCAAGCACGGGTTTGTGCCGTTTGCATGGTATCGCATCGCCGCGGGCTCCGCCGCGCTGGTATGGCTCCTATCGAAATAGGTCCGAGTCGGGATATATTCCGTGAGATTTGTGAATATATCCCCCGACCTGCGAGATTTGGCGTAATATATAGGTCAGTTTAGCTGACATAATAGGCGTTTTTGCCGTGACAAACCTTCGACGACGCAATAACGCGATTGTCGGAGGCATAAATGGCGAACGATTCGATGCTCAAATTCGTCGGGCGGGAGCAATCCTATCCCGACAAGCGTAATGCGGTGGAACGCGCGGACGATTTCCGCGAGATCGCCGCGCGCTATGCAGTCGAACCCGCCGAGGAGCAGGCGGGGCGCTGTTCGCAATGCGGCGTGCCCTATTGCTCGGTCCATTGTCCGCTCCACAATCATATCCCCGACTGGCTGCGCCTGACCGCTGAGGGCCGGCTTCGCGAGGCGTATGAGCTCAGCAACGCGACCTCGACCATGCCCGAGATCTGCGGTCGCATCTGTCCGCAGGACCGGCTGTGCGAGGGTAATTGCGTCATCGAGTTCACGGGCCACGGCGCGGTCACGATCGGCTCGGTCGAGAAGTTCATCACCGACACCGCCTGGGAGAATGGCTGGGTCGAGCCGCTGGTCCCCGGCAAGTCTCGCGGCCAGTCGGTCGGCGTGATCGGGGCAGGGCCTGCCGGGCTGAGCGCCGCCGAATATCTGCGCGGCCACGGCTATGACGTGCACGTCTATGATCGTTACGACCGCGCGGGCGGCCTGCTCACTTATGGCATTCCCGGGTTCAAGCTCGAAAAGCCGATTGTCATGCGTCGGGTCGAGCGACTGAAGACCGCGGGCATCGTGTTCCACGAAGGCTTTGCGGTCGGTGACGACGCCAGCCTCGACGAGCTGAGGCAGCGCCACGACGCGATCCTGATCGCGACCGGCGTGTACAAGGCGCGCGCGATGGACCTGCCCGGTGGCGGTTCCAATGGCGTGGTGGCGGCGCTCGACTTCCTCGTCGCGTCGAACCGCAAGGGTTTCGGTGATGCGGTCCCCGCGTTCGACGACGGCAGCCTGAATGCCGAGGGCAAGGACGTCGTCGTGATCGGCGGCGGCGATACCGCGATGGACTGTGTCCGCACCGCGATCCGCCAGGGCGCCAAGTCGGTGAAATGCCTCTATCGCCGCGACCGCGCGAACATGCCCGGGTCGCAGCGCGAAGTCGCCAATGCCGAGGAGGAGGGCGTCGAATTCGTCTGGTTGTCGGGCCCGCAGAGCTTCGACGGCGGCGAGAGCGTGTCGAGCGTCAGGGTGCGCAAGATGCGTCTGGGCGCAGCCGATGCGAGCGGTCGCCGCACGCCCGAACCCGATCCTGCCGGTGACTATTCGGTCGATGCCGACCTGGTCATCAAGGCGCTGGGCTTCGATGCCGAGGACCTGCCGACCTTGTTCGCGACGCCCGAACTGGGGGTAAGCCGCTGGGGTACCGTGCTGGTCGATGGCAAGACGCTGATGACCAGCCTCGACGGCGTGTTCGCAGCGGGCGACATCGTCCGCGGCGCAAGCCTGGTCGTGTGGGCGATCCGCGACGGCCGCGACGTGGCCGCGACGATGCACAAGTATCTCAAGGCGAAGGCGGCCAGCGCGAAGGTCGCGGCATGAGGCTCGGGTTTCTCGGGGCGGTGTTGCTGGCGGGTGCGGCAGTCCCGTCGGCGGCGCATGCGCAGGCAGCGCCTGTTGCCGCCGCGGCACCTGATCCGGCCCGACTTGCAGCAGCGCGCGAATTGATCGACGTCTTGATGCCTCCCGAATCGCGCGCGCGGATGATCGAGGGCATGATCGCGCCGATGTTGGGCAATCTCCAGCAGGGCATGGCGCAGAGCCCGATGTTCAGCAGCGCAATGGCTAAAAATCCGCAGATGCAGGCGCAGTTTGCCGCCTTCATGAACCAACAGCAGACTCGCACGCTGACGTTGATGCGCGACGGCATGCCGGGCATGTTCGATGCGATGGCGCGTGCCTATGCGCGCCGCTTCGACGTCGCCCAGTGTCGCGACATCAAGGCGTTCTTCGCGACGCCGAGCGGACGCCTGTACATGCAGCAGTCGCTGACGATCATGGCCGATCCTGACGTCGCCGCGTGGCAGCGGTCGATGATGGAATCCTCGATGCGCCACATGCAGGCCGATGTCGCCGAATTCGCCAAGCAGGTTGCCACGCCCGAGCAAAAGAAGAAGTGACGATGACCGACTCCAGCACCGATCAGCGCCAATATCTCGCCGAGCACGGCATGTACCGTCCCGAATTCGAGGGTGATGCCTGCGGCGTGGGTCTCGTCGCCGCGACCGATGGCCGCGCGTCGCGGCGCGTCGTGCAGTCCGCGGTCGATGCGCTGAAGGCGGTGTGGCACCGCGGCGCGGTCGATGCGGACGGCAAGACCGGTGATGGCGCAGGTCTTCACATCGACCTTCCGCTCAAGTTCTTCGACGATGCGGTCGCCGCTTCGGGGCACAAGGTGCGGCCGAACCGGCTCGCGGTCGGCATGATCTTCCTGCCGCGCACCGATCTGGGGGCGCAGGAGGATTGCCGGACGATCGTCGAGAGCGCGATCATCGAGGCGGGCTATACCATCTATGCTGGCGCCAGGTGCCCGTCGACGTGTCGGTGATCGGCCAGAAGGCGCAGGCGACGCGCCCCGAGATCGAGCAGATCATGATCGCCGGGCCGCTGCCCGAAGAACAGGACGCCGCCGAGTTCGAGAAGACGCTGTACCTGGTCCGCAGGCGTATCGAGAAGCGCGTGATCGCGGCGCAGATCCAGGGCTTCTACATCTGTTCGCTGTCGTGCCGCTCGATCATCTACAAGGGGCTCTTCCTCGCCGAATCGCTGTCGGTCTTCTATCCCGATTTGTGCGACCAGCGGTTCGAGAGCCGCGTCGCGATCTTCCATCAGCGCTATTCGACCAACACCTTCCCGCAATGGTGGCTGGCGCAACCGTTCCGGTGCCTTGCGCATAACGGCGAAATCAACACGATCCGCGGCAACAAGAACTGGATGCTCTCCCACGAGATCCGGATGGCGAGCCTCGCGTTCGGCGATAATTCGGAGGACATCAAGCCGGTGATCCCGGCAGGCGCGTCCGATACCGCCGCGCTCGATGCGGTGTTCGAGGCGATCTGCCGCTCGGGCCGCGACGCGCCGACCGCAAAGCTGATGCTGGTGCCCGAGGCCGCGAGCCCCGACATGCCGCCCGAGCACCGCGCGATGTACCAGTATCTGGCGTCGGTGATGGAGCCATGGGACGGCCCGGCCGCGCTGGCGATGACCGATGGCCGCTGGGCCGTCGCAGGCATGGACCGCAACGCGCTCAGGCCGCTGCGCTACACGTTGACCGTCGACGGGCTGCTGATCGTCGGATCGGAAAGCGGGATGGTTGTCGTCCCCGAATCGACGATCATCGCCAAGGGGCGGCTCGGGCCGGGCGAGATGATCGCGGTCGACCTCGACGAAGGACGGCTGTTGCAGGACCGCGCGGTCAAGGATCGCATCTCCGGCGAGGCCGACTATGCCGCGATGATCGGCGAGTTCCACACGCTGGCAGACCTGCCGTCGGTCGAGGACGCCGTGGTCCGCTATGATCGCGCCGAGCTGGCGCGACGCCAGGTCGCGGCCGGGCAGACGATCGAGGACATGGAGCTGATCCTGTCGCCGATGGTCGAATCGGCCAAGGAAGCGATCGGATCGATGGGCGACGACACGCCGCTCGCGGTCATTTCGGACAAGCCGCGGCTGATTAGCCAGTTCTTCCGCCAGAATTTCAGCCAGGTGACAAACCCGCCAATCGACCCGCTGCGCGAGCGGCACGTGATGTCGCTCAAGACGCGGTTCGGCAATCTCGCCAACATCCTCGACGTGCGCGACCAGCGCGAGCGCGTGCTGGTGCTCGATTCACCGGTGCTCACCGGTGAGCATTGGGCGCGGCTGAAGGCGCATTTCGGCGGCGCGGTCGCCGAGATCGACTGCACCTTCGACGCGGGCGGCGGCCCGGAGAAGCTGCGCGCGGCGATCCAGCGGATCCGCAACGAGGCCGAGCAGGCGGTCCGCCAGGGCAAGAGCGAACTGTTCCTGACCGACGAGGCGATCGGCGAGGACCGCGTCGGCATCGCCGGCGTGCTCGCGGTGGCGGCGGTGCACACGCATCTCGTCCGTCGCGGCCTGCGCTCCTATGCGTCGATCAACGTGCGCACCGCGGAATGCCTCGACACGCACTATTATGCCGTGCTGATCGGCGTCGGCGCGACCACCGTGAACGCGTATCTGGCCGAGGCCGCGATCGTCGATCGCCAGAGCCGCGGGCTGTTCGGTGATCTCGATCTCGCCGAATGCCTCCGCCGCCACCGCGTCGCGGTCGAAGAGGGGCTGCTCAAGATCATGTCGAAGATGGGCATCGCGGTCATATCGTCCTACCGCGGCGGCTATAATTTCGAGGCGGTCGGCCTGTCGCGCAGCCTGGTGAACGACCTGTTCCCCGGCATGCCCGCGAAGATCAGCGGCGAGGGCTATGCCTCGCTCCACGTCAACGCGACCGATCGCCACGAAGCGGCGTTCGATCCGGCGGTCGCGACGCTGCCGATCGGCGGATTCTATCGCCAGCGCCACACCGGCGAGACGCATGCCTATTCGGCGCAGCTGATGCACCTGCTCCAGACCGCGGTCGCGACCGACAGCTATACGAGCTATCTGCAATTCTCGCGCGGGGTGTCCGACCTGCCGCCGGTGTATCTGCGCGACCTTCTCCAGTTTAACTTCCCGGCCGAGGGCGTGCCCGTCGACCAGGTCGAGGCGATCACCGAGATCCGCAAGCGGTTCGTGACGCCGGGCATGTCGCTCGGCGCTCTCTCTCCCGAGGCGCACGAGACGCTGGCGATCGCGATGAACCGGATCGGCGCGAAGGCGGTGTCGGGCGAGGGTGGCGAGGACAAGTCGCGCTTCGTGCCGTACGCGAACGGCGACAATGCGAACTCGACGATCAAGCAGATCGCCTCCGGCCGGTTCGGCGTGACCGCGGAATATCTGAACGCGTGCGAGGAGATCGAGGTCAAGGTCGCGCAGGGCGCCAAGCCCGGCGAGGGCGGCCAGCTGCCCGGCTTCAAGGTGACCGAGTTTATCGCCAAGCTGCGTCATGCGACGCCCGGCGTGACGTTGATCTCGCCGCCGCCGCACCATGACATCTACTCGATCGAGGATCTGGCGCAGCTCATCTACGACCTGAAGCAGATCAATCCGCGCGCGCGGGTCTGTGTGAAGCTCGTCAGCTCGGCGGGCATCGGCACCGTGGCGGCGGGCGTCGCGAAGGCGCATGCCGACGTGATCCTGATCGCGGGGCATGTCGGCGGGACCGGCGCGTCGCCGCAGACGTCGATCAAATATGCGGGCACGCCGTGGGAAATGGGGCTGTCCGAGGTCAACCAGGTGCTGACGCTCAACGGCCTGCGCGGGCGCGTGCGGCTGCGCACCGATGGCGGGCTCAAGACCGGACGCGACATCGTGATCGCCGCGATCCTCGGCGCGGAAGAGTTCGGGATCGGCACGCTGTCGCTGGTGGCGATGGGCTGCATCATGGTCCGCCAGTGTCATTCGAACACCTGTCCGGTCGGTATCTGCACGCAGAACGACGCGCTCAGGCAGAAGTTCGTCGGCACGCCCGAGAAGGTCATCAACCTGATGACGTTCATCGCCGAGGAAGTCCGCGACATCCTCGCGCGGCTGGGCGTGAAGAGCCTCGACGACGTGATCGGCCGTACCGAGCTGTTGCGGCAGGTCAGCCGTGGTGCCGAGCATCTCGACGATCTCGATCTCAACCCGATCCTCGCCAAGGTCGACGCGTCGGATGCCGAGCGGCGCTTCTCGCTCTCGACCTTCCGCAACGAAGTGCCCGACAGCCTCGACGCGCAGATCATCAAGGATGCCGCGGCGGTGTTCTCGCGCGGCGAGAAGATGCAGCTGACCTATTCGGTGCGCAACACGCACCGCGCGGTGGGCACGCGGCTGTCGAGCGAGATCACGCGCAAGTTCGGCATGTCGACGCTCGCCGACGATCACGTCACGATCCGGTTGCGCGGCTCGGCGGGCCAGTCGCTCGGTGCGTTCCTCTGCAAGGGGATCACGCTCGAGGTGTTCGGCGATTCGAACGACTATGTCGGCAAGGGACTGTCGGGGGGGACGATCATCGTCCGGCCCGCGGTGAGTTCGCCGCTCGCCAGCCAGGACAACACGATCATCGGCAACACCGTGCTCTATGGCGCGACCAGCGGCCGGCTGTTCGCGGCGGGGCAGGCGGGCGAGCGGTTCGCAGTCCGCAACTCGGGCGCGACCGTGGTCGTCGAGGGCTGCGGCGCGAACGGCTGCGAGTATATGACCAACGGAATCGCGGTCGTCCTCGGCGCGGTGGGGGCGAACTTCGGCGCCGGGATGACCGGGGGGATGGCGTTCGTCTATGATCCCGAGGGTCTGTTCGCAAAGCGCGCCAATCCCGAGAACATCACCTGGGACCGGGTGAAGTCGCTCCACTGGGCGGACGTCCTGCTCGACCTGGTGCGCGACCATGCGGATACGACCGACAGCAAATGGTCGAAGGGCCTGCTCGAGGACTGGGACCGGGTGGCACCGCATTTCTGGCAGATCGTGCCGAAGGAAATGCTGACGCGCCTGCCGCATCCGCTGGACGACAGCGCGGAGCTGGTCGCGGCGGAATAGCGGTGCTTCCACCACCCCGGCGAAGGCCGGGGCCCAGTTGAAAAGGTCGCAGTAACGGAGCGCGGTGCTTCGTTACCTACGGCCCCCAATTGGGCCCCGGCCTTCGCCGGGGGAGGGGGGAAAGAAGGGGGTTCACGCGGAGACGCGGAGACGCGGAGCTTGAATCCCCTCGTCGCTTTTCGATCGCGAACGGTGATGAAGGAGCTTCGCTCACAGCGAGCGCAACACCTCCGCGCCTCCGCGCCTCCGCGCGAACCCAATCTTCTTACGCACCGGCAAACCCGCGCTAGTGACACACCCGCCCGATGCCGCCTAAACGGACGCTATGTGGCAGCTTTATCAATTCCCCTTATGTCCCTTCTCGCGAAAGGTGCGCTTGCTGCTGGGTGAGAAGGGCATCGGCTACGAGCTCGTCCGCGAATCGCCCTGGGAACGGCGTGACGAGTTCATGGACATGAACCCCGCGGGGCAGACGCCGGTGATGGTCGATGCGTCGCGCGGCGTCGCGCCGCTGATCGATTCGATGGCGATCTGCGAATTTTTCGAGGAAACCGTCGAGAAGTCGGCGATGATCAACGGCACCGCGACCAACCGCGCGGAGATCCGCCGGCTGGTGACGTGGTTCGACACGCATTTCTATCGCGACGTGACCGGCCCCTTGCTCCACGAGCGGATGGTCAAGCGCCTCGCGCACCGCGCCGCACCCGATGCCAAGGGCCTGCGCGAGGCGATGAAGGCAGCGGTGGGGCATCTGGACTACACCGATTACCTGCTCGATCACCGCAACTGGCTCGGCGGCGCGACGATGAGCCTCGTTGATCTGGCCGCCGCGGCGCAGATCTCGGTCACGGATTATCTCGGCGGGATCGACTGGAAGGGGCACGACCAGACGGCACGCTGGTATCGCGGGTTCAAGAGCCGGCCGAGCTTTCGTCCCTTGCTGAGCGAGCGCATGGAATTGATCGCGCCGCCCGCGCATTACGACAATGTGGACTTCTGACGATGGCCGAGCCCGGAATCGCGTTCGACGACTTTGCTAGGGTGGATATCCGGGTCGGGACGATCATCGCGGTCGAGCCCTTTCCCGAGGCCCGCAAGCCTGCGTTCAAGCTGACGATCGATTTCGGTGACACGATCGGGACCAAGCGATCCTCGGCCCAGATCACCGACCATTATTCGCCCGAGACGCTCGTCGGCCGCCAAGTCGCCGCGGTGGTCAATTTTCCACCGCGGCAGATCGGGCCGATGATGTCCGAGGTGCTGACGCTGGGCTTTCCCGATGCCGACGGCAAGGTCGTGCTGATCGCACCGTCCGAGCCCGTCCCGAACGGCGGCCGCCTCTTCTGACGCGGCGCCGTCCGGGCCGAATACGGCCCGGATCCTAGCCCTCGAGGCTTTTCGAGCTCTGCTCGACCATGTCGCGCGACAAGCCGGGCGTGTTCAGGATCCGCTCGAGTTCCGCGCGCATCAGCCCGGCGCGTTTGGCGTCGAACCGGCGCCAGCGACCAAGCGGCGGCAGGAGCTTTGCCGCCGTCTGCGGATTGAGCCGGTCGAGCGCGATCAGATGATCCGCGAGGAAGCGATAGCCGCTGCCGTCGATCGCATGGAAGGCGCGCTGGTTCGCCGCGAACGCGCCGATGAGCGCGCGCGCGCGGTTCGGATTGGTCAGCGTGAAGTCGGGATGGCGGGCGAGCGCCGCGACGACCGTGCCGGTATCGTCGCGCGACGACTGGGCCTGGGTCTGGAACCACTTGTCGAGCACCAGCGGATTGCTGCTGTAGCGCGCGTAGAAGCGGTCGAGCGCCGCGTCGCGCTGTGCCGCCGTCGAGCTGACGAGCGCGGTCAGCGCGCCCTGGCGGTCGGTCATGTTGTCCGCCCCCTCGAACTGCGCGAGTGCCAGTTCGGCGGCGTCGGGGGCGTCGCTCGCCATGATATAGGCGAGCGCGACCGAGCGCAGCCGGCGCAGGCCCTTGCCCTCGGGCGTATAGGCAAAGGGTGCCGAACCGGCGCGCGCATGCGCCTGGCGCCACTGGCGTTCGAGCTGCGTGCCGAGATCGCGACGCAGGCCGTCGCGCGCGCGGAAGATGGCGTCGGGATCGACGATCCGCATCTGGTCGCCGATAAAACTCTCGGAGGGGAGCATCACCGCTTCGGCGATGAAGGCGGGGTCGAGATCGGGATCCTCCAGCGTCCGGGCGACCGCGGCGATCACACCGTCATGCTCCGCGCGACCCGTGCTCGCGCTGGCCACGAGCGTCTCGAGCATCAGCTGCTGCATCGCCTCGTACCGCGCGAAGGGATCGTCGTCATGCGCGCTGAGAAAGGCGAGATCCGCGGCGCTGCGATCGCTTTCGACCACGACCGGCGCGGAAAAGCCGCGATTGATCGACAGGACCGGGCGTTCGTCGATCCCCTCGAACCGGATCGTCTCGCCCGGCCCGTCGAGCAGGACGAGCCGTTCGTCGATCAGCGCGGTGCCCGTGTCGGCGCCGAACAGCTTGATCGCGAGCGGCAGGACCATCGGCGCCTTGTCCGGCTGGCCCGGCGTGGCGGGTACATGCTGTGCCAGGGTCAGCGTCGCGCTCTGCGCCACGGGATCATGCGACAGGCTCGCCGAGAGGCGCGGGGTGCCCGCCTGCGAATACCAGAGGCGGAACTGCGTCAGATCGATCCCGCTCGCCTCTTCCATGCTGGCGACGAAATCCTCGCAGGTCGCGGCGGTGCCGTCGAAGCGGTCGAAATACAGATCGGTCCCCGCCCGGAAGTTCTTCGGCCCGAGGATCGCCGCCATCATGCGGATCAGCTCGGCGCCCTTGTTGTAGATCGTCGCGGTGTAGAAGTTGGAGATCTCCTGATAGGATTCGGGGCGGACGGGATGCGCGAGCGGCCCTGAATCCTCGGGAAACTGCGACGCACGCAGGCCGCGGACGTCCTCGATCCGCTTGACCGCACGGCTGCCCTGGTCGGCGGAGAAACCCTGGTCGCGATAGACCGTGAAGCCCTCCTTCAGCGACAGCTGGAACCAGTCGCGGCAGGTGATCCGGTTGCCCGACCAGTTGTGGAAATATTCATGCGCGACGACCGCGGCGATCGCGTCATAGTCGTAATCGGTCGCGGTATCGGGGTCGGCCAGGATGTAGCGCGAGTTGAAGATGTTGAGCCCCTTGTTCTCCATCGCGCCGAAGTTGAAGTCGTCGACCGCGACGATGTTGAACACGTCGAGATCATATTCGCGGCCATAGGTCGCCTCGTCCCAGGCCA
This sequence comes from Sphingomonas sp. Ant20, assembly GCF_000783375.1. Classification (NCBI taxonomy): domain Bacteria; kingdom Pseudomonadati; phylum Pseudomonadota; class Alphaproteobacteria; order Sphingomonadales; family Sphingomonadaceae; genus Sphingomonas; species Sphingomonas sp. Ant20. Next base: position 15,194 of record NZ_JRVI01000001.1, on the reverse strand, counting down.
TGGAGAGCGCCAGCGCCTCGAGCGCATGATCGGTCTTGGCGAGGTCCGCCTTGCGCACCCAGATGCCGAGCGAAACCTCGCGCCCCGACATCGTCGTGAAACGGCCCGAATTGACCGCGAGATCCCCGGCGACGATCGCGAAGAGATAGGAGGGCTTGGGGAAGGGGTCGTTCCATTCCGCCCAGTGGCGGCCATCGGCGAGATCGCCCTGTGCGACGGGGTCGCCGTTCGCCAGCAGCACGGGGAAGCGCGCCTTGTCCGCCGTCATCCGCACCGAATAGCGGCTGAGCACGTCGGGGCGGTCGGGGAAATAGGTGATGCGGCGAAACCCCTCCGCCTCGCACTGCGTGCACAGATTGCCGCCCGAGGCATAGAGCCCCATCAGCTGGGTGTTGCGGTCGGGGGCGATCTCGACCTCGGTCTCGACGACATGCGCGTCGCCCGACAGGGGGATCACCAGCTGCTCGCCCTCGAAATGCCAGTCGTTGACCGCGACGCCGTCGACCATGATCGACAGCGGTCGCTGGCCTGCCCCATCGAGCTTCAGCGGATCGCGGTGGTCACCGTTGCGGGTGACGGACAGCGTCGCGATGACGCGCGTCGCGGACGGATCGAGCGTGAACTCCAGCCGTGTCGTCGGCACCAGCCAGGCCGGCGCCGTATAATCCACCCGGCGAATGGCGACCGGGGCAGCGATGTCGGGCTGGGCGAGGCTGTGTTGGATGTCGAGCATAGACGTCGAATATAGGGGCCGTCGCGGGCTCCGCCAGCCAAAGCTTGCCGGGCTGTGCTTGCGTGTCGCGGCCGGCGTGCTACCCGGCTGCAACACGTTCGTCTTGCGAGGATTTCGGCATGTATCGGTTCATCGGCGCGCTCTCGGTGCTCGCCCTCTCCACGGCGACGCTGGCGCAGACGTCGGCCCCGCAACCGAAAGCCGCCGCGCCGACACCGGCAGCCGCATCGGGGTCCACCCCGGCGGCCACCCCGGCGGCAAAGCCCGACCCGGCGATCCTCAATGCACGGCTCGCAGCGCCGCTGCCGGCGGATCAGGCGGCGATGAAGGCGCACGTCCTGTTCCTCGCCTCCGATGCGATGAAGGGGCGCGAGGCGGGCAGCCCCGAGTTCGACATCGCCGCGCAATATGTCGCGGCGCAATTCTATGCCGCCGGTCTGCGGCCAGGTGGTGACGATGCCGGCTATCTGCAGCGCGTGCCGCTGGTCAGCTACAAGGCCGCGGACAAGGGCAGCTTCACCTGGACGCCGCAGTCTGGCGCCGCGCAGCCGCTCGTGTTTGCGGCAGATTATGTCCCCGCCGCCAACGGTGCGAAGGCGGATACCGCGGTGTCGGCGCCGATCGTGTTCGTCGGTTATGGCATCGACGCCCCGCAATACGGCCAGAACGACTATGCCGGCGTCGACGTGCGCGGCAAGATCGTCGCCTATTTCGGTGGTGCGCCGGCGCGGTTCAGCGGCGAGGAACGTGCCTTTTTCGGATCCGGCGGCACCAAGGCCCGGACCGCCGAAAGCAAGGGGGCGGTCGGCGTGATCACGCTCGAAAGCCCGCGCACCGCCAAGGCCCGCCCGTTCGCGCGATCTGCACAATTTTACGACGCTGCCCGGATGACCTGGGCCAACCCCGACGGCACCGGCAAGGTCGACGCGCCCGGCGCGCCGTCGCTCGGCACGCTGAGCGTCGCAGGCGCGACCAAGTTGTTCGGCGCGTCGTGGAAGGCGATCGCCAAGCAGGCGCGGTCGGACAATGCCAAGTTCAGGTCCGCACCGCTTGCGGGCACGCTGACGGTCGCGACCAAGACGAGCTTCGCGCCGGCGGCAAGCAGCAATGTCGTCGGCGTCATTCCCGGCACCGATCCGGTGCTCGGCAAGGAGGTCGTCGTGCTGTCCGCGCATCTCGACCATATCGGCATCACCCGGCCCGCGAACGGCGCGAAGGACGGCGATGCGCTCAACAACGGCGCGCTCGACAATGCGATCGGCATCGCCAGCCTGATCGAGGAAGCCAAGCGCTTCACGACCAGCGGCAAGGGTTCGAAGCGCACGTTGATCTTCCTCGCGGTCACGGGCGAGGAAAAGGGGCTGGTCGGCAGCGATTATTTCACCAACCACCCGACCGTGCCGCTCGCCAATATCGTCGCGGACGTGAACCTCGACATGCCGATCCTGACCTACAAGTTCGAGGACATGGTGGTGTTCGGCGCGGAGCGATCGACGCTCGGTCCGATCGTCCAGACGGCGGTCGCGGCGATCGGTGTCGGCCTGTCGCCCGATCCGATGCCCGAAGAGGGAATCTTCGTCCGCTCGGATCATTTCCGCTTCGTTCAGAAGGGGATCCCGGCGGTGTTCCTGTGGCCGGGGCAGAAGGGGCCGGGCAAGGCCGCGGTCGCCTATTTCATGGCGAACAATTATCACAAGCCGTCTGACGATCTGTCGCAGCCGATCCTGTGGGATCAGGGCGTGCGGTTCGTTGATGCGAACTACCGGATCGCGCGTGAGATCGCCGATGGCGCGGAGCGGCCGGTCTGGAATGCGGGCGACTATTTCGGCACGCTCTACAAGGGCCCGATGGGTCGGGCGGCGGCCGCGAAATGAGCCGGCTGCTCGTCTTCGGCCTCGGCTATACCGCGTCGCGGATCGCACGCCGCCTGGCCGGGGACGGGTGGCATGTCGTCGGCACGTCGCGCGACGGTCGCGACGGCACGATCCGGTTCGACGACGCCGCCGCGGTCATGACGGAGATCGCCGCGGCGACGCATATCCTGTCCTCGGTCCCGCCCGAGCATGACGCCGACCCCGTTCTGGCGCGCTACGGAGCGGCGCTGCTTAGAACGCGCGCCTGGCTCGGCTATCTGTCGTCGACCGGCGTCTACGGCGATGCCGGTGGTGCCTGGGTCGACGAGACCGCGCCGATCGGCGGCGGACGCCGGAGTGCGCGCGCGGCGGCGGATGCCGACTGGCTCGCGATCGGCGCGCGGACCTTTCGCCTGCCCGGCATCTACGGCCCCGGCCGGTCGCCGCTCGACCGCGTGCGCGAGGGCAAGGCGCACCGGATAGACCAGCCGGGCCAGGTGTTCAGTCGCGCGCATGTCGACGATATCGGCGCGGGCGTGATCGCGGCGTTCGATGCGCCGGCGGGCGCCTATAATCTGGCGGATGACGTTCCGGCGTCGCAGAACGACGTCGTCGCCTTCGCCGCGGCGCTGCTCGGTCTGCCCGCGCCGCCGTTCGTGACGATCGAGCAGCTGTCGGCGATGGGCCGTGGTTTCTATGCCGAGAACCGGCGGGTCGCGAACGGCAAGGCGAAGCGCGTCCTGCGCTGGACCCCGACCTGGCCGGATTACCGGGCGGGTCTGCGGGCGCTGAGCGCGATGACGAGTCCTGCCCCTGCGAGTACCGCACCGGCCACCGCCAGCGTCGACCAGTGATAATGCTCGAAGATCGTCGATAAGATCATCGCGATGACCGGGACGATCACCCCCGAATAGGCCGCCTTGGCAGGCCCGATCGCGCGGATGACGTTGAAATAGAGCGGGAAGGCGAGCGCGGAGGCGAAGATGCGAGATAGAGGATCCCGGCGATATAGCCCAGCCGCAGCTCGAACACCGGCGGCCCGGTGGTGATCCAGGCGAAGGTCGCGTCGAGCGTCGCGCCGATCAGCATCGCGATCGCCAGCATCGGGGCCATCGGATAGCGTTTCGCAAACGCGCTGCCCTGCATGACATTGGCGATCGACGCGGCCAGGACGCCGCCCAGCGTCAGGGCGATGCCGATGGTCGCGGACTGCGGACCATGCGGATCGACCCGCGCCTCGTTGACGAACAGCAATGCGACGCCCGCCATCGCGACGGCGCACCCGAGCATCAATTGTCGCCCGAGCTTCTGCCCCAGGAAGATGCGGCCGAACACCGCGTTGGGGACGAGCAGCAACGCGAAGACCACCGCGACCAGCCCCGACGTCACATAATGCTCGGCACGGTAGACGAAGTTGAAGTTGAACGTGAACAGCGCGGTGCCGATGATCGCGGCAAAGGCGTAGCCGCGGGCGTCGAGCAGGAGGCTTTCGCGCTTCACCCGCGCATAGATGGCCATCGCAATGCCGGCGATGAGGAAGCGGTAGCTGATCGACCAGCTCGGCGGCACCACCGCGATCTGGTCGCGGATGACGAGCCAGGTCGACCCCCAGATCAGCGTGACGATCCCGAACGGGACCAGCACCGCCGCGCGCGTCGACTGGATCGGGGGTTGCGGCGAACCGGACGGCCCGGTCATAACGACCGGATCGCGTCCGCGAGCTGGTCGACCGGACCGACCGGTGTGTCCCACGCGGTCACCAGCCGGATCTCGCCCGCTGCCCAGTCATAGAAATCGAACCCCTGCGCGCGGAGCGCGGCGGCCTCGTCGGGGGTCGCGCGGAGAAAGACCTCGTTGGCCTCGACCGGATGGACGAGGCGGTCGCCCGCGGCCGCGGCCAGTCGCGTGGCAGCCTGGTTCGCGGCCTCGCCATTGGCGAGCCAGAGGTCGTCCTCGAGCATCGCGAGGATCTGTGCGGCGAGGTATCGCCCCTTTGACAGGAGCAGGCCCGCCCTCTTGCGGCGATACTGGGTGACGGCGGCGAGCTGGGGTTTGAAGAACACCAGCGCCTCCGCGCTCATCGCGCCGTTCTTGACGAAGCCGAAACTCAGCGCGTCGACGCCTGCGCGCCACGTCATGTCGGCGGGCGAGCATCCCGCATGGACCATCGCATTTGCAAAACGTGCGCCGTCCATGTGGAAGCCGAGGCCGCGCTCACGCGCGAGCGCGCCGATCTCGGCGACTTCGTGGGGGCGGTAAACCTGGCCATATTCGGTGGCGTTGGTGATCGAGATCGCGTGCGGCTGGACGCGGTGGACGTCGTCGGGGATCGCGTCGAGAACGGTGCGGATCGTCGACGGTGTCAGCTTCGCGCCCTCCCCATCGGCGAGGAACAGCTTGGCGCCGTGGGTGTAGAATTCGGGCGCGCCGCCCTCGTCGTTCTGGATATGCGCGTCGCGGTGGCAGACGATGCCGCCATGCGGCGGGCACAGCGCGGCGAGCGCGAGGCAGTTGGCGGCCGTGCCGGTGGGCACCCACAGCACCGCGACCTCGGTCTCGAACAGCGCCGACAGGCGGCCGTCGAGCTGCTGGCTCCATTGATCGCCCGCATAGGCGGTGTCGAGCGTATCGGCGGCGGCGATCGCGGCCATGACCTGCGGATGGATCTTGGCGGCGTTGTCGGAGAAAAAGCGCATGGTGAGGACATGCTGCGATGCAGTGATGGCGTCAACGGGCGCTTCGCCTGGGTCGCCCCCTTCGACGTCGTTATCCCGGGGCCTGACTTTCGTCAGGATGACGGCGGGGGATCGAACTACTGCCCCTCGTCAAATCCCGGTTCCTCCTCGGGCGGCCGGCGATCGTCGCGTGGTGGCCCATCCTCCGGTCGATCGCGGCGTGCGGGGCCGACCGAGATCGTCCCGTCCTCGCCCATCTTCAGGTTGAAGCCGAGCCCCTCGATCTCGCCGCCGAGCGGCAGGACGCTGTTGTCCCCGTCTTCGGGGGGCAGTGCATCGGGGTCGATTTCCTCGACCGGCGGCGCGGGGGCGGCGACGGGGGCGATGCCCAGCGCGGACTGCATGAAGTCGCGCCAAATCCGCGCCGGGATGCCACCGCCAGACAGGCCGGGATTCGAACTATTGTCGTCGTTGCCGACCCATACGCCGACCACCAGGTCGCGCGCGAAGCCGACGAACAGCGCATCCTTGTTGTCCGACGTCGTCCCGGTCTTGCCGAACGCATCGACCGTCAGGTTGGCGCTCCGCCCGGTTCCGTTGCGGATCGAGGCGGCGAGCAGATCGAGCATCTCGTCATGGATCTTCGGCGGCAGGGCGGTCGAACCGCCGGTCAGCGACTGATACCAGCCCTTTTCCCGAACATCGGCCAGCCCGCGCGGCTGCACCGGATAGGTCTCGCGCGCGATCGCGGCATAGGCGGCGGTCAGTTCGAGCAGCGACACGGTCGAGGTGCCGAGGCCGATCGTCGCCTCGTTCGGAATGGGCGTGGAAATCCCCAGGTCGCGCGCGGCCTTGATCACCGCCCGGACGCCGACCTGTTGCGTCAGCCGGGCGGCGGCAACGTTGGACGATCGGGCAAATGCCTGGCGCAGCGTGATCGTCCCCTGATAGCGGCCGTCGCTGTTCTTGGGCGTCCAGTCGCCGATCGTCACCGGGCGGTCCTCGATCGTCGAATCGGGTGTCATCCCCGCGCGCATCGCGGCGAGATAGACGAACAGCTTGACGTCGATCCGGGCTGGCGACGCGCCTGCGTCGCGCGGTTGAACGGGCTCTTGCGGTAATCCTTGCCACCGACCATCGCGACGACCCGGCCGTCGGGGCGCATCGCCACCAGCGCGACCTGCGCCTCGCGCAGTCCGCGCGCGCGACGGTGCGTTCGGCGGCGCGTTGCAGCCGCGGATCGAGCGTGGTCCGGACGGTCGTCTCGGTCTTCACCTCGCCCGCCTGGTCGCGCGCCTCGGGCAGGATCCAGTCGGCGAAATAGGTGCCGTTGGGGAGTTGCGTCGGGCGGTTCGCCAGCACGCGTTGCGGGCGGACCGCATCGCCCTCCGCTTCGGTAAGGAAGCCTGCGGCGACCATCGCGCCGACGACGACGGCTTCACGCTTGCGCGCACCCTCGAGGTTGGAGGTCGGGGCGAGCCGCGACGGCGCCTTGACCAGGCCGGCGAGCATCGCTGCCTGGCCGACGTTCAGCGCCGCGGGTGTCCGGCCGAAATAATGCTTGGCAGCCGCGCTGATCCCATAGGTGTTGTCGCCGAAATACACGTTCGACAGATAGCGCGAGAGGATCTCGTCCTTCGACAGCCATGCCTCGAGCCAGACGGCGATCATCGCCTCGCGGATCTTGCGCGTCGCGGTGCGATCCGAATCGAGGAACGCGTTCTTCGCAAGCTGTTGCGTGATCGTGCTGCCGCCCTGACGCACCCCGCCCGACCCGAGATTCGCCCAGGCCGCGCGCGCGATCCCGCGCGGGTCGATACCCCAGTGCGAATAGAAGCGGCGGTCCTCGATCGCGAGGAACGCCTCGCGCACGTGCGGCGGCAGCGTCGCCGCGTCGACCGGTTTGCCGATGATCGCGCCGCGCCGTGCGATCGGCGTGCCGTCATCGGCGGTCAGCGTGATCGAGGGCGGGGTCGGCGGCTGCAGTGATTTCGACAGGGGCGCGGTGATCGCCAGCCAGATGATCGCGATCACCAGCAGGATGATGCCGATACCGGTGCCGCGCACGATCCACCGGCCGATCCCGCCCCGCCTGCGCCGCGGTGTTGCGGGCTGGGGGTAGCCATCGTCCTGGCGGGGATCGTAATTGCCGTCCGGATCTTCGCCCAGTCGCTCGCGCTCATATTTCTCGCGCAGGCGTTCGCGCTCGGTGATCAACCGTTCGCGTTCATAGGCATAGGGCTCGCGTTCGCCGGACATGCCGGAGCCGGATCGGGCGGGGTCGAAGGGATCGGGGCGCATCGGATCGTTCCAGCGGTCGGGCATCTGGTGTGTTATCGTTCTATGACAGTTCGGACAAGCCTATGCGCACGCTTAACGTGTACGCGCGCTGAGCGACAGCATTGGCCTGTTGTCATCACCGGGCGAAACGGGGAAGAGCATAATGATGACGTTCGAACAGGGTGACACCGTGGCAGCTACCGACTCTCTATCGCCCTCCCTGCCGCTTGTCGTCGGCATTGGCGGGACGATCGGCGGCGTGTCGTCGACCGAGCGCGCATTGCGGATCGCGCTCGATTCGGTCGAGCGACACGGATACCGGACACAGATGTTCGGCGGCGCGGACATGGCCCGGCTGCCGCTTTACGATCCCAAGGCGACCGAGCGGACCGAGGACGAGCGTGCCTTTGTCGCGGCGGTGCGCGCGGCATCGGCGGTGATCATCGCCAGCCCGGGCTATCATGGCAGCATCTCAGGCGTGGTGAAGAATGCGCTCGACCTGCTCGAGGAAACCGCACGTGATGCCGAACGGCCCTATCTGGCGGACATGCCGGTCGGGCTGATCGCGACCGCCTATGGCTGGCAGGCGACGGGCAGCACGATCGCGGCGCTGCGCTCGATCGTCCACGCACTTCGCGGCTGGCCGACGCCATTCGCAGCGGCGATCAACACACAGGTGACGAAATTCGATGCCGAGGGCGGGGCGAGCGATCCCGCGGTCCTCGAGCAGCTTCGGCTGGTCGGCCGGCAGGTCGCGCGGTTCGCACCTTTGTCCGAACCGGCAAACTGACCGCGCGTCGCACCGCCGCGTCACCCGGGCCTGGCCCGGAATGACGCGGTGGGCGGGACGGGCCGGTGTTAGCGCAGCCCGCCGCCGAGCGCGCGATAGAGCTCGACCGCATTGGTATCGCGGACCAGCCGCGTCGCCAGCAGGCTCTGCTGCGCGGTGTAGAGCGACCGCTGTGAATCGAGCGTGTTGAGGAACGGATCGATCCCCGCGCGGAAGCGCAGTTGCGACAGGTTGAACGCGCCCGCCGCATTGTCGCGCAGCGACGTCTGCGCTTCGAGCTGGCCGTTGATCGTACCGCGGCGCGCGAGCGCATCGGCGACTTCACGGAAGCCGGTCTGGACGCTCTTCTCATAGGTAGCGAGCATCGCGTCGCGCGAGGCCTTGGCGTAGTCCAGATTGCCCTTGTTGCGACCGAAGTCGAAGATCGGCTGCGTGATCGACGGCGCGACCGACCAGGATTCGCTGCCCTTGCCGAACAGGTTCGACAGGCCGAGGCTCAGCGTGCCGAGCGACGCGGTCAGCGAGATATTGGGGAAGAACGCCGCGCGGGCCGCACCGATATTGGCGTTCGCCGCAATCAGCTGATGCTCGGCGGCCGCGACGTCGGGGCGGCGCAGCAGGACTTCGGAGGACAGGTTGGCGGGCAGGTTTTCCAGCGTCGGCGTCTTCTCCGGCATCCGGGCCGGCAGCAGGTCGGCGCTCAGCGTGGTGCCTGCGAGCAGGTTGAGTGCGTTCTGGTCCTGCGCGATGAGCGTCGTCGCGTCGGCGATGTCGGAGCGCGCCTGGTCATAGGTCGTCCGCGCCTGGCGCACTTCGAGTTCGGACGCGATGCCGATGCGGAATCGATCCTGCGTCAGCTTGAGCGTTTCCCCAAAGGCCCGTTCGGTGTCCTGCGCGATCTTCAGCCGATCCTGGTCCGCCGCCATCGTCAGCCAGGCTGTCGCGGTTTCCGCGATCAGCGACACCTGCGCGGCGTTGCGGTTTTCCTCCGCGGCGAAATAGGCCTGCTGCTGCGCCTGGGTCAGATTGCGGACCCGGCCGAACAGATCGATCTCCCAGGCCGAGACGCCGAGATTGGCCGAATAGATATCGAACCGGCCGCCGCCGGCGACCGGCCCCGGCACCGGTGCCGCCGCCGCCGTTGCCGCCTCCAGTACCGCCGCCCGTCGTGCCGCCCGTACCGCCACCGACGGCGCCGAAGGGGGACTTCTGATAGGTTGCGCTGCCCGTCGCACCCAGCGTCGGGAACAGGTCCGCGCGCTGGACGCGATATTGCGCCCGCGCCTGCGCGACATTGGCAACCGCGATGCGGACATCGCGGTTGTTGTCGAGCGCGGTGCGAATGACGCGGCGCAGGCGGTCGTCGGTAAAGAACGCCTCCCATGCGGTGTCCGCGGGCATGATCGCACCCGCCGCATCGGTCGCCGCATAAGCCGGTCCGGTCGGCGTTGACGGAGCCACCGGAATCTCGGGCCGGACATATTTCGGGGCCAAGTTGCAGCCGGCGAGCGTGAGCCCGGCGGCGAACGTCAGAGCGATTTTGCGCGAGAACATCGGATCAGGCCTCCTGCGGCCGCTGGTCGTGGGTCGTGGTGTCGCCGTCACGGGTGTCATCACGGTGGCGGTCTCCGTCCTGCTGGCCGGGCTTGTCCTGCTTGAAGACGCGCTTCACGAGCAGGAAGAACAGCGGCACGAAGAATATCGCGAGCACAGTCGCGGACAGCATGCCGCCCACCACCGCCCAGCCGATTGCGTTCTGGCCGCCCGCGCCCGCACCGCTCGACAGCGCGAGCGGGAGAACGCCGAAGATGAACGCGAACGAGGTCATCAGGATCGGGCGAAGACGCAGCTTGGCGGCCTCGACCGCGGCATCCGCCGCATTCATCCCGTCACCCATCTTTTCCTCGGCGAACTCGACGATCAGGATCGCGTTCTTCGCCGCCACGCCGATCGTCGTGATCAGGCCGACCTGGAGATAGATGTCGTTGTTGAGCCCCGCGACATCGCCGCGAGCACCGCACCGAGCACGCCGAGCGGTACGACGAGGAGCACGGCGATCGGGATCGACCAGCTCTCGTACAGTGCGGCAAGGCACAGGAACACGATCAGCAGCGACAGCGCATAGACATAGGTCGACTGCCCGCCCGAAAGCTGTTCCTCATAGCTGAGGCCGGTCCACTCATAGCCGATGCCGGGGGGCAGCTTGGCCGCCATTTCCTCCATCGCCTTGATCGCGGTGCCGCTGCTGACGCCGGGTGCGGGCGACCCCATGATCTCGAACGAGGCGACGCCGTTATAGCGTTCGAGACGTGCGGGACCGTAGGTCCAGCCGGTGGTCGAGAAGGACGACATCGGCGTCATCGCGTTGGTCGCGCCGCGGACATAGAAATTGCCGAGGTCTGCGGGCGACTTGCGGAACGGCGCATCGGCCTGGACGAACACCTTCTTCACGCGACCGCGGTCGATGAAGTCGTTGATGTACGATCCGCCGAACGCGGTGCTGACGGTGGTGTTGATGTCCGCCTGACTCAGGCCGAGCGCGCCTGCCTGGGCCTGGTCGACGTTCAGTTTGAGCTGTGGCGCATCCTCCAGGCCGTTCGGACGGACCTGCATCAGGCGCTTGTCCTGGCTGGCCATGCCGAGCAGCATGTTGCGTGCCTCGAGCAGCTTGTCGTGGCCGACGCCGGCATTGTCCTTCAGCATGAAGTCGAAGCCGTTGGCGTTGCCCAGTTCCTGCACGGCGGGCGGCACGAAGCCGATCACCATGCCGGCGCGGATCCCGGCGAGGGCCTGGTTCGCGCGCTGGGCGACCGCGGCGACGGTATTCGCGTCGCCTTCGCGATCCTCCCACGGCTTGAGCTGGATGAAGGCGAGACCGACATTCTGACCCTGGCCGACAAAGCCGAAGCCACTGATCGTGAAGATGCCCGCAATGTTGGCCTTCTCGTCGACCAGGAAGTGATCGCGCAGCTTGTCCATCGTCCGCGCAGTCTCTTCCATCGTCGTGCCCGTGGGCATCGACACCTGCGCGAACATCAGGCCCTGATCCTCTTCGGGAAGGAAGCCCGAGGGCAGTCGCAGGAAGACGAACAGCATCGCGCCGACGATGACCGCATAGACGATCATCGTCCGTACCCAGCCCTTTTCGACGCGGCGCAGGCCCTTGCCATATCTGTCGACGCCGCGATCGAAGGTCCGGTTGAACCAGCCGAAAAAGCCCTTCTTGTCGCCGTGATCCTGCTTGGACGGCTTCAGGATGGTGGCGCAGAGTGCGGGCGTCAGGATCAGCGCGACCAGCACCGAAAGCACCATCGACGAGACGATGGTGATCGAGAACTGGCGGAAGATCACGCCGGTCGAGCCGCTGAAGAACGCCATCGGCAGGAACACCGCGGACAGCACGAGGCCGATGCCGACCAGCGCGCCGCTGATCTCGTCCATCGATTTCTTGGCGGCCTCCTTGGGGCTCAGCCCCTCTTCCTGGATCAGGCGTTCGACATTCTCGACGACGACGATCGCGTCATCGACGAGCAGGCCGATCGCCAGCACCATGCCGAACAGCGTCAGCGTGTTGATCGTGAAGCCCGCGACCTGAAGCACGGCGAGCGAGCCGAGCAGCACGACCGGCACCGCGATCGTCGGGATGAGCGTGGCGCGGAAGTTCTGGAGGAAGAGGAACATCACGAGGAAGACGAGGATGATCGCCTCGATCAGCGTGTGGACCACCTGTTCGACCGACAGCCGGACGAACGTCGAATTGTCGACCGGATAGGCGATCTTGACGTCGGCCGGGAACTGCTTGGCGATCTTCTCGACCTCGGCCTTCACCAGCGTGACGGTGTCGAGCGCGTTGGCGCCCGGCGCCAGCTTCACGCCGAAGCCTGCTGCCTGCTTGCGGTTGTAGCGCGCCTGGAAGCTGTAGTTTTCCGAGCCCATTTCGACCCGGGCGACATCGGCAAGGCGCACGGTGGCGCCGCCGGTGGCCGAGCGAATGATGATCTGGCGGAACTGTTCCGGAGTCTGCAGACGCGACTGCGCGGTGACGGTCGCGTTGAGCGCCTGGCCCTTGACCGCGGGAAGGCTGCCGACCTGACCGGCGGAAACCTGTGCGTTCTGCGCGGTGATTGCCGAGGTGATGTCGGTGACGGTGACGCCGAGGTTCGACATCTTGAACGGATCGACCCAGATCCGCATCGAATATTGCGCGCCGAACACCTGCGTGTCGCCGACGCCCTTGATCCGGCTGAGCGGATCCTGGAGCTTGGAGGCGATCAGATCGCCGAGATCGACCTGGTCATGGCTGCCGTCCTGCGAATAGGCGGCGATCACGAGCAGGAAGTTGGCGGTCGCCTTGGTCACGCGAAGCCCGGCCTGCTGCACTTCCTGCGGCAGGAGCGGGGTCGCCTGTTGCAGCTTGTTCTGCACCTGGACCTGCGCGATGTCCGCGTCGGTGCCCTGTTCGAAGGTCAGCGTGATCGCGAGATTGCCCGCGCCATCGCTGGTCGATGCAAAGTAGCGAAGGTTGTCGATCCCCTTCATCTGCTGCTCGATGATCTGCGTCGTCGTGTTCTCGAGCGTCTGCGCGTCGGCGCCCGGATAGGACGTTGCGACCGTCACCTTGGGCGCGGCGATCTCGGGGAACTGCGCGATCGGCAGCGACCGGATCGCCAGGACGCCGGCCAGCATCAGGATGATCGCGATGACCCATGCGAAGATGGGTCTATCGATGAAATAGCGTGACATGAGGCGTTACTTCCCGGCCTGCGTGGAGGCGGCGCCGCCAGCTGCGGCATTCCCGGCAGCGTCCTTGCCACCGGCCTTGCCGACCTGCTGCGGAGCGGCGGGCTTGACGGTCGTGCCGGGGCGCAGGTTGAGCAGCCCCTCGACGATCAGCTTGTCGCCGGGCTTCAGCCCGCTGGTGACGATCCACTTGTCGCCGATCACGCGGTCGGTGACGACATTGCGCTGCTCGACCTTGTTCTGCGCGGTGACGACCATCGCGGTCGCCTTGCCGCGCGGATCGCGCGTGATGCCTTCCTGCGGGGCCATGATCGCCTGGCTGCGGATACCCTCGACCAGCTTGGCGCGGACATACATGCCCGGCAGCAACAGCCCGTTGGGATTGGGGAAGCTGGCGCGCAGCGTGACCGCGCCCGTCGCGGGGTCGACGGTCACTTCCGCGAATTGCAGGCGACCCTCGATCGGATAGGTCTGGCCGTTGGGCAGGATCAGCTGGACGCGTGCGGTACCGTCGCCGCGCGTCACGCCGCCCGACGCCATCGCCGCCTTCAGGTCGAGCAGCTGCGCCGCCGACTGGGTGACGTCGACATAGACGGTGTCGGTCCGCTGGATCGTCGCGAGCGCGTCGGTCTGCCCGGTCTGGACGAGCGCGCCGGCGGTGAAGATCGAACGGCCGATACGACCCGAGATCGGCGCCTTGATGCGGGTGAAATTGAGGTTCACGCGCGCGGATTCGACCGCTGCACGCTGCGCTGCAACATTGGCACGCGCCTGTTGTGCGGACGCGGTGGCGTTGTCCGCCTCCTGCTTGCTGACCGCGTTCAGCGCGACGAGCTGGCCGTAACGCTGCGCCTGGAGTCGGGTCGCATTGATCTGCGACTGCGCGGCGCCAAGCTGGCCCTGCGCAGTGCCGAGCGCGGCGCGATAGGGGGCGTCCTCGATCTCGTAGAGACCTGGCCCGAACGGACCATCGCGCCCTCGGTGAACAGGCGACGGCGGATGACGCCCGACACCTGCGGCCGCACTTCGGACGTCTCCACCGCGGCAATCCGCCCCGGCAACTCGGTGGTGAGCGTCACCGCCTCCTGCGCGACCGTCACGACGCCGACCGTGGGCGTCGGCGGGGGCGGGGGGGCCTCTTCCTTGCTGCACGCCGCCATCAGCGCCAGCGCGGCCAGGGCCACCGATCCCTTGAGATTCAATCGCTGCATGTTGAGCATCCCGACGTCCGTGCAGAAGAGTTCACCGGAATGAACGTTCATTCCGCTTGCGCCGCCGCTATGGACGTGCGAACGCCGGGTCAAGTTAAAACGTCGTCCGGAGTGGAATTTTGAGTGCAGTGCAACATGAGAAGTCGGCGCGTTCGCACATCGTTGATGCGGCCCGGCATCTTTATGCGACGCAGGGATTCCATCAGACGTCGATGGCCGAACTGGCTGCCGCTGCGGACGTCAGCGTCGGCCAGATCTACCGCCTGTTTACCGGCAAGAACGCGCTGATCCAGGCGCTGATCCTCGAGGATGCCGAGGCCAAACTCTCAGACCTGCGCAAGCTGACCGACGACGTGTCGACGGGGCGGCTGTCGATCGAGCGCGGATTTGTCGAGCTCGCGCGGCGGTCGCTCGCCAAGGGGGATGAGGCGTTGTCGTTTGATATTATGGCGGAAGCGCATCGCAACGGCGAGGTCGCGGACACGATCGGTTCGCTGTGCGCGGGGTTTCGCGCGGTGGTGCGCGATCTCGCCTGCGTCGCCAATCCCGCGTTGTCGGCGGATGCGCTCGACGGCGCGGAGGAGCTGGTGCTGGCGTGCATGTTCGGGCTGGGGCATCGGACACTGTCCTGTCCGCGGCTGTCCGAGACCGAGACCGCAGAAGTCACCGGGCGCATGATCCTCGCGGCGCTCCACGCGCTCTGAGACACGACACGGTGTCCTGACGACGGGGCAGGCGGCCCCGTTTGGCGGGCGGGCGGCGGTGCGGGGCATTACCGATTGTTGCACTGCGGCGCGCGAAGTCGGATAAGCGGTCCATGACCGAAACGACACGACGCGACATCATGATGGCCCTTGCGGCCACGGGCCTGTGGCCGGCGGCGGCACTGGCACAGACGGGGGCGGGCACCCC